>CAXUIE010000058.1:0-13249 GCA_964250825.1 uncultured Acidisphaera sp.
GGGTGGGCGGGCGATGTACCCCCGACGCCTGCGCGCGTCAACCGAGCATGGCAGGGGCCCGACGACCGGGTTTGGCTAGACCCGGCGGCAACGCCATACCAGCATCCGATCGAGCATCGCGACGGAAAGCGTGACCATGAGCGCCCACACCGAGACCGCGCCACCCGCCCCCGACATCAGCGAGACGCTGCAGGGCTCGGCATATTGGCGTCGCAACCTCCTGGTGTGCGTCGTCGGCTCGTTCACCACGATCGTCGCGATGACGCTGCTGCTCCCGTTCCTGCCCATCTATATCCAGCAGCTCGGCGTCGCCGATCATGCGGCGATCGTGCAGTGGTCCGGCGTGGCGTATGGCGCCACCTTCTTCACGGCGGCCTTGGTTGCGCCTCTCTGGGGGCGCCTCGCGGACCTTTACGGGCGCAAGCTCATGCTGATCCGCGCCAGCTTGGGCATGGCGGTCGCGATGTCGCTCATCGGCATGGCGCAAAACGTCTGGCAGCTCGTCGCCCTCCGCCTGCTCGCGGGTCTGCTCGGCGGATACTCGTCTGGCTCGATGACGCTGGTTGCCGCTCAAACCCCGAAGTCGCGGTCCGGCTGGGCGCTCGGCCTGCTCTCGTCCGGCATCATGGCCGGCAGTCTCGCGGGGCCGCTGATCGGCGGCGGGCTGCCGCCCTTGATCGGCATCCGGTGGACGTTCCTCGCCGCGGGAGGGGTGATCTTCCTTTCCTTCCTAGCGACAGTGTTCCTCATCAAGGAGGAGCCGAGGCCGCGGGTCGCCCGCAACGCGCGGCGGCGCGGCGGCTGGGAGGTGGTGCCCGACAAGCGGCTGATCCTCGCGATGATGGCGACCGGCCTACTGTTGATGCTGGCCAACATGTCCATCGAGCCGATCATCACGGTTTATGTCGCCCAGCTCGTGCGGGACCCCGGCCACGTGACGATGGTCGCCGGCGTGGTTATGTCGGCGGCGGCGCTCGGCGCCATCCTGTCCGCTTCCCGGCTTGGCAAGCTCGCCGACCGGGTCGGCCATTGGACCGTGATCGTGGGGTGCTTGCTGGCGGCGGCGGCGCTGCTCATTCCGCAAGCCTTCGTCGCCACCGGTTGGCAGCTCGTGGGCTTGCGCTTCCTGATGGGCCTCTGCCTCGGCGGCCTGCTTCCGTGCATCGCGAGCGTGATCCGCCACAACGTACCCGACGCGGTTGTCGGCAACATGCTGGGCTACTCCACGTCGTCGCAATACGCCGGGCAAGTCGCGGGTCCGCTCGCCGGTGGCTTTGTCGGCGGCCATTTCGGGATGCGTGCCGTGTTCCTCGGCACCAGCGTCCTCATGGCCGGGGGGGCGGCCTACGCCTGGCTGAGCCGACCGCAACCTGACCGCGCGGCTGCCGGGCGAAGCTGACCGCGCGCCTGCCCGCTTGAGGGCGGCGTCCTCGCCACCTATTGAAGAAACAGCTGTTTTGGGGAGTGGATGATCGATGGTCGCTTACGGCGCGACAAGGAACGTGGCGACGGTGTTCGGCGGGTCCGGCTTCATCGGCCGCTACGTGGTCAAGCGCCTTGCGCAACTGGGCTATGTGGTGCGGGTCGCGGTGCGCAATCCGAACGCCGCCTTGTTCCTCAAGCCGATGGGCGCTGTCGGCCAGGTCGTGCCGCTTTATGCAAGCTTGCATAACGAGGCCACGGTGGCGCGGGCGGTCGACGGCGCTTCAGTCGTCGTCAATCTCGTGGGCATTTTGGCCGAGCAGCGCCGGGGGGACTTCGCCCGGGTGCACGCGGAGGGAGCGGGGCGGATCGCGCGGTCGGCCGCCAGGGGCGGAGCCGACCGGCTCGTGTATGTTTCCGCGATCGGCGCCAATGCCGCGAGCGCGAGCGCCTACGCGTCCAGCAAGGGACACGGCGAGGCGGCGGCGCGCGAGGCCTTTCCGCACGTCACCACCCTCCGCCCCTCCGTTGTGTTCGGCCCGGAGGACGCGTTCTTCAATCGCTTTGGAGCTATGGCACAATACCTGCCTTTTCTGCCGGTGATCGCCGGAGACACCAAGATGCAGCCAGTGTTTGTTGGCGATGTGGCGGACGCGGTCATCGCATCCCTCGCGCGGGCGGACGCGGCCGGAAGCATCTATGAGCTAGGCGGGCCGCGCGTGTGGACGTTTCGGGAAATCCTTGCCTACATTCTCACCGAAACTCGCCGATATGCACGATTAGTGACCGTATCGATGGGCATCGCGCGAGCTCAAGCGGCACTACTCGAAAACCTGCCCGGCAAGTTGCTGACCCGCGATCAACTGCTCCTACTTGCTCAGGACAACATCGTGACGGAAGGTATGCCTGGATTGCCGGAACTCGGAATCGTCGCGACCCCGGTCGAACTAGTGGTGCCTCGGTATCTTCGTCGCTATCGGCCGGGTGGAGGAAAACGCGATTTGCTGCCCGAGCAGCTGAAAGGGACCAAAGCGGACATTCCTCCCTGACTAACCGGCGCGACCCGACGAAAAAACTGGGTCGTCTTGGATTCTACGACAGCGGGGCTGCCTCAAACTGCTGACAGGAGCTAGCCAAGAATTACTCGATGACGTATATCCGCGGCCGTGCGGGGGTGCCGCGTGGCGTCCAGCGTTGGAGGAAAAGATGCCCGAGCGGATGCTGAAATTCGTGGACGTCCCGCAGCAATCGCCGCCGAAGCGGGCCGTCGCCGAACGGCGGGAGGATTTCCGGGAGATCTATCGGGATTTCGCCGAACAGCAGGCCAGCGTCCAGGCCGCCCGCTGCAGCCAGTGCGGCGTCCCGTTCTGCTCGGTGCACTGCCCGCTCGGCAATCATATCCCCGACTGGCTGAAGCTCACGGCCGATGGCCGCCTGGAGGAAGCCTACGAGGTCAGCGCCGCCACCAACACGTTCCCCGAGATCTGCGGGCGGATCTGCCCGCAGGACCGGCTATGCGAGGGCAACTGCGTCATCGAGCGCGGCTTTGAGAGCGTCACGATCGGCGCGGTCGAGCGCTACATCACCGACACTGCTTTTGAACGCGGCTGGGTCAAGCCGATCAGCCCGCGCCGGGAGCGGACGCAATCAGTCGGCATCATCGGCGCCGGCCCCGCCGGCCTTGCGGCGGCGGAACAGCTCCGCACCTTTGGCTATAAGGTCGCCGTGTACGACCGGTACGATCGCGTGGGCGGCCTGATGATCTACGGCATTCCGGGCTTCAAGCTCGAGAAAGAGATTGTGCTCCGCCGGTGGCAGTGGCTCGAAGCGGGGGGCATCGAGTTCGCGCTCAACTGCGAGGTCGGGCAGGACGTCACCATGGCCGAGCTTCGCGCGCGGCATCAGGCGGTGCTGATAGCGACCGGCGTCTACAAGGCGCGCGAGATCGGCGGCCCCGGCGCCGGGTTGCCCGGGATCGTCAAGGCGATGGACTTCCTCACCGCGTCTAACCGGCAGGGGCTTGGCGAAGCGGTGCCGGAGTTTGCTTCGGGACGGCTCAACGCCGCGGGCAAGGACGTGGTGGTCGTCGGCGGCGGCGACACCGCCATGGATTGCGTCCGCACCGCCGTGCGGCAGGATGCCAAGTCGGTCAAATGCCTGTACCGGCGCGATCGCCTCAACATGCCCGGCTCCATGCGCGAGGTAAAGAACGCGGAGGAAGAGGGTGTGGAGTACGTCTGGCTCGCTGCCCCCGAGGCATTCCTCGGCGACTCCGAGGTGACCGGCGTGCGCGCCGTGCGGATGCATCTCGGCCTGCCCGACGCTTCCGGCCGCCAGTCGGTCGAGCCCTTGGAAGGCAGTCATTTCACGGTTGAAGCCGATCTGGTGGTCAAGGCGCTCGGCTTCGACCCCGAGGATCTGCCCGGAATGTTCGGCGCGCCCGAGCTGCACACGACCCGATGGGGCACCCTGCGGGTGAACCATCGCACGTTCATGACCTCCTTGCCCGGCGTGTTCGCCGCGGGCGACATCGTGCGGGGGGCCAGCCTCGTCGTATGGGCGATCCGCGACGGCAGGGACGCGGCGGCGCAGATCCATGACCACATCCAGACGAGCACGGCGGCATTTGCGGCGGCCGCGGAGTGACCGCGCAGACGGGAGCAGCACGATGAACGAGTCCGGCCGCGATTTCGTCGGCGCTTGGCACAGAAACGCCCGGGTGCTGCGCGACACATACGACACGGCGCAGGAGCATGATGCCTGCGGCGTCGGCATGATCGCGGCACTCGACGGCAAGCCGCGACGCGACATTGTGGAAGCCGGGATCGAGGCGCTGAAGGCGGTGTGGCACCGGGGCGCGGTCGACGCCGACGGCAAGACCGGGGACGGCGCCGGCATCCATATCGAGATCCCGCAGGACTTCTTCGCCGAGGCCGTCGAGCGCAGCGGCGACCGGGTGAAGTCCGGCCCGATGGGGGTAGGCCAGGTTTTCCTGCCGAAGACCGACCTCGGCGCGCAGGAGCGCTGCCGGCAGATCGTCGAAACCGAAATCCTCGCCTTCGGCTACGCCATCTATGGCTGGCGGCAGGTGCCGATCAACGTCGGGGTGATCGGCGAGAAGGCCAACGCGACGCGCCCCGAGATCGAGCAGATCATGATCTGGAACGCCAAGCGCTCCAGCCCCGCCGAGTTCGAGCGCGACCTTTACGTGATCCGCCGCCGCATCGAGAAGCAGGCGATCGCGGCGCAGATCCCCGAGCTGTATTTCTGCTCCCTCTCGTCGCGCTCGATCATCTACAAAGGCATGTTCCTGGCCGAGAGCCTAACCGAGTTCTATCCGGACCTGCTCGACCCCCGGTTCGTTTCGCGCTTCGCGATCTACCATCAGCGCTACTCCACCAACACCTTCCCCACATGGCGATTGGCGCAGCCGTTCCGCACCCTCGCCCACAACGGCGAGATCAACACGGTCAACGGCAACGCCAACTGGATGAAGAGCCACGAAACGCGGCTCGCCGACGCGGTGCTCGGCCGCTTCGTCGAAGACATCAAGCCGGTGGTGCAGGCCGGCGGCTCCGACACGGCGACCCTCGACAACGTTTTCGAGCTCCTGGTGCGCGCCGGGCGCGACGCGCCGATGGCCAAGGCGCTGCTGATCCCGGCCAGCATCGGCCAGGACGCGACGATGCCGGCCGCGCATCGCGACATGTTCCTGTATTGCAACGCGGTGATGGAACCCTGGGACGGCCCGGCCGCCATCACGGCGACCGACGGGAACTGGGTGATCGCCGGGCTCGACCGGAACGGGCTGCGCCCGCTTCGCTACACGATCACGGCCGACGACATGCTGATCGTCGGATCCGAGACGGGCATGGTAAAGGTCGATCCGGTCGAAACCGTGGAGAAGGGCCGCGTCGGACCGGGCCAGACAATCGCCGTCGATCTCGCCAACGCGCGTTTCTATCGCGACGACGAGTTGAAGGACGCGCTGGCCGCGCGGCAGCCCTATGGCGAATGGGCGAAGCGGATGTTGCCGATCGACAGCATCGTCAAGACGGACGCGCCCGAACCCGTGCTCTACGAGGGCGAGGCGCTGCGCCGCCGGCAGCTCGCCTTCGGCTTCACGCTCGAGGAGCTCGAGATGATTCTCCACCCGATGGTGGAGAGCAGCCAGGAAGCGGTTGGCAGCATGGGCGACGACACGCCGATCGCGGTGCTGTCGGAAGCGTATCGCGGACTGCACAACTATTTTCGCCAGACCTTCAGCCAAGTGACCAACCCGCCGATCGACAGCCTGCGGGAAACCCGCGTGATGACCTTGAAAACGCGGCTCGGCAATCTCGGCAACGTGCTCGCTGAGGAGGCGTCGCAGCTCGATCTTTTGCAGCTTGAAAGCCCGGTGCTGTCCACCGCCGAGTTCCAGGCGATGGCTGCATTCATGGGCGCCTCCGCCTGCGCAGTCGATTGCACGTTTCCCGCGCGCGATGGCGAGGCGGGATTGCGCGTGGCCCTCGAGCGGATCAGGGGCGAAGCGGAGGAAGCGGTGCGCGCCGGCTGCACGCACATCATCCTGACCGACGAGTACACCGGCCCCGATCGCGCGCCTATCCCGATGATCGTGGCCGCGGGCGGCGTTCACACCCATCTCTTACGCCAATCGGTGCGCAGGTTCACGAGTGTCAACGTGCGCAGCGCCGAATGCATGGACGTGCACTATTTCGCGGTGCTGATCGGCGTCGGGGCGACCACGGTGAACGCGTATCTCGCGCAGGAATCGATCGCCGACCGCCACCGGCGCGGCCTACTCGGCGACTTGTCGCTCAAGGCCGCGATCCAGCACTACAAGAGAGCGGTGGACAAGGGTCTGCTCAAGATCATGTCCAAGATGGGCATCAGCGTCATCTCCTCCTATCGTGGCGGCTACAATTTCGAGGCGATCGGCCTGTCGCGCGCGCTTGTCGCGGAGTTCTTCCCCGGGATGCAGTCCCGCATTTCCGGGATCGGCCTGTCCGGCATCGGACGGCGGGTGCTGGAGCTGCACGCGCGCGCCTGGGAATTCGACCTCGTGACCTTGCCGGTTGGCGGCGTCTACAAGCTGCGTCGGCGCGGCGAAACGCACGCCTTCGACGGCGGGCTGATCCACATGCTGCAGAGCGCCGTCGCGAGCGACAGCTACACGAACTACCGCCGCTACGCCGAGGCGGTGCGCCGGCTGCCGCCGGTCGCCTTGCGCGACCTGCTCGATTTCCGCACCGACGGCCTGACACCGATTCCGGTCGACGATGTCGAGAGCATCACCGAGATCCGCAAGCGGCTCGTCTCGCCCGGAATTTCGCTGGGCGCGCTCAGCCCTGAAGCGCACGAAACTCTGTCGATCGCGATGAATCGCATCGGCGCGCGGTCCGACAGCGGCGAGGGCGGCGAGGACCCGGCGCGCTACAAACCGCGCGCGAACGGCGACAATCCGTCGTCGGCGATCAAGCAGATCGCGTCCGGGCGGTTCGGCGTGACTGCCGAGTACCTCAACAACTGCCGCGAGATCGAGATCAAGGTCGCGCAAGGGGCGAAACCCGGCGAAGGCGGCCAGCTTCCCGGCATCAAGGTCTCATCGTTGATCGGTCGGCTGCGCCACTCGACGCCGGGCGTGATGCTCATCAGCCCCCCCCCGCACCACGATATCTATTCGATCGAGGACCTGGCCCAGCTCATCTACGACCTCAAGCAGATCAACCCGGACGCTTCCGTTTGCGTCAAGCTCGTGGCACGGAGCGGCATCGGCACCATCGCGGCCGGAGTGGCCAAGGCCAAGGCCGACACGATCCTTATCTCGGGGCACGTCGGCGGCACCGGCGCCAGCCCGCAGAGCTCGATCAAATACGCCGGGCTGCCGTGGGAGATGGGGCTTTCGGAAACGCATCAGGTGCTGATGCTCAACCGCCTGCGTCATCGCGTGAAGCTGCGCACGGATGGCGGTATCAAGACCGGTCGCGACGTGGTGATCGCCGCGATGCTCGGCGCGGAGGAGTTCGGCATCGGGACCGCGAGCCTCGTCGCGATGGGCTGCATCATGGTGCGGCAGTGCCACTCGAACACCTGCCCCGTCGGGGTTTGCACGCAGGACGAGAAGCTGCGGCAGAAGTTCGAGGGCTCGCCGGAAAAGGTCATCAACCTGTTTTCGTTCGTGGCCGAGGATGTGCGCAACATCCTGGCCGATCTCGGCTTCCGCAAGCTCACGGATGTGATTGGCCGGACGGACCTCCTTCATCAGGTCAGCCGGGGCTCCGAGATCCTCGACGATCTCGACCTCAATCCGCTGCTGGCACAGGCCGACCCCGGCCCATACGCGCGCTTCTGCACCCTGGAGGGTCGCAACGAGGTGCCCGAAACGCTTGACGCGCGGATGGTGGCGGACGCGGCGGCGCTGTTCGAGCACGGCGAGAAGATGCAGCTCGCGTACACGATCCGGAACACCCAGCGCGCGATCGGCACCAAGATCTCTTCCAAGATCACCCGGCGCTTCGGGATGACGGGATTGCAGCCGGGCCACCTCACCGTGCGCTTGCGGGGCTCGGCCGGGCAATCGCTCGGCGCCTTCGCGGTGCAGGGCCTTAAGCTCGAGGTTTTGGGCGACGCGAACGATTACGTCGGCAAGGGCCTTTCGGGCGCCATGATCGTGGTGCGCCCGCCACCCTCGTCCCTGCTGCGCAGCAACGAGAACACCATCATTGGCAACACCTGTCTGTACGGCGCGACGGGTGGGGTGATGTTCGCCGCCGGGCAAGCGGGCGAGCGATTCGCCGTGCGCAACTCGGGCGCGAATGCCGTGGTCGAAGGCTGCGGCTCCAATGGCTGCGAGTACATGACCGGCGGCACGGTACTGATCCTCGGAAATGTCGGCGACAATTTCGGCGCGGGCTTCACCGGCGGCATGACCTTCGTCTACGACCCCGACGCATTGTTCGAAAAGCGCGTCAACCCCGACACGCTCACGTGGCAGCGCATCGGCTCCTCGCATTGGGAAAAGGTCGCGCGCGACCTCCTGAAGGCGCATGTCGACGCGACAACGAGCCGCTATGCGACGATGCTGCTCCACGATTGGGATCGCACCTTGCCGCTGCTTTGGCAGGTCGTGCCGAAGGAGTACGTCAGGTATCTCTCGATGCCGCTGAGCGACGCGGCCGAGGAGACCGCGCGACGGGCCTGATCCGCCGTTTCCGCGCGGGTTGGCGCGGCGATGGGGGGGTGTGGTAACGATCGTGGATGCGGCATCTTTACCACCTTCCGCTTTCTCCTTTCGCCCGCAAAGTCCGCCTCGTGCTGGCGGAAAAGCGGCTGCCGTTCGAGCTGCGATACGAGAAGGTGTGGGAGCGGCGGCCCGAGTACCTGGAGCTAAACCCGGCCTGCACGATACCTACCTTGCTGGAAGATAACGGGCTGGCGGTCCCCGATTCCGCCGTGATTTGCGAATACCTGGAGGAAGCCTACCCCGACGTGCCGCTGCTCGGCCGAACTCTCGCGGAGCGGGTTGAGGTGCGGCGGCTCGTCGCGTGGTTTGACGGCAAGTTCAACCAGGAGGTCTCGCGAAACCTGCTCGGCGAAAAATACATGAAGCGGCTCGCGGGGCGCGGCAATCCGGACGCGACCGCGCTGCGGGTCGGCTACGCGTCGCTTCGGCATCACCTCGAGTACATTGGCTGGCTGGCCGAGACTCGCAAATGGCTGGGCGGAGCGGCGATCTCGCTCGCCGACTTCGCCGCCGCCGCGCACCTATCGGCGCTCGACTTTGCCGGGGACGTGGACTGGACCGCCTCGGCCGGCGCGCGCGACTGGTACGCCCGCATGAAATCGCGGCCGTGTTTCCGGGGCGTGCTCGCCGACCGGGTGCCCGGCCTTACCGCACCGCCGCATTACGCCGACCTGGATTTTTAGCGTTCTCTTGACCGAGTTCGCCTGCCCGAGCAATCACAGCGCCCTTTCGACGAACGAGACGTCTACAACGAACCGGACCTGTCGAATGGCTCTTAAGGAGGCCTGCTAATGCGCATTCGCCGGCACTCATGGTCGCGATGCCCGATCTTTTCGGACAAGAGCCATGGGCCGGTGATACCCCACTACTTTGAGGATCACCACTTCGTCCGCGTCACCCGATCGCCTCGATCAGGATGTCCTGCGCGCCTTCCCACAATGTCAGCTTGCCGAGGGCGGCGAGGTTCTCCAGCCCTTCCGTGATCGTGAGAAAGTGGTTACCCGCCAACTGCCCCATCTTGCTCGCGAAACGCACGCCGCCGTAGGCGAGCAGAATCTCCGTTTCGCTGATCCCGCCGGGATAAACGATCATCTGCCCCGGAGCGGGAAAGCTCGTGTGGTTTTCGTATGCGAGCCCGAGATCGAGGTGGCCGAGCGGGATCCAGCATGCTTCCCCGCTCCAGCGCACGTGAATGAGACGCTGGCGGTATGGCAGCAGGGAGCGGAATGTCCCGCAGGTCTTCGGCGCCGCCCCATTCTCGAACCGCGCGCCGAAGGTGAAGGGGCCGGCGGTGATCCTGACGTGTTCGATCGACGGGCTCATCGCGGGAGGCTGCTATCTCATCATAAGGTCTGTCCAGCGCCGTTTGCCCTCCCGGCCGAGCCGCTTCATCCTTCGCCCGAAATTTTCGGGGAACGCCCATGCGTCGGCTGGTGCTCGCGACCGCCTGCCTGCTCGCCGTCGCCGCAGCGGCACGGGCGGAGATGCCGGACACAGTGAAGGTTGGCGTCATCAACGACATGAGCGGGCCATTCGCTGACCAGTCGGGCAAGGGCTCCGTTGTCGCCGCCGAGATGGCGGCCGAGGATTTCGCGGCCGCCGGCCCGTCCCCCTTCAAGGTCGCCATTCTTTCCGCCGACCATCAGAACAAGCCCGACGTGGGTTCGCAGATCGTGCGCGAGTGGGTCGACCGCGAGGGAGTCGCGGCCGTGGCGGACGCGGTCAACTCGAGCGTCGGCTTGGCGATCAATCAGGTGATGCGCGAGCGCAACCGCACCTTCGTCGCGAGCAATGTCGGCACCTCCGACCTGACCGGCAAATTCTGCGCGCCGACCACCGTGCAATGGACGTTCGATACCTGGGCCTTCGGCAACGCCGCCGCCCGCGCGCTCACGCAGGTGGGCGGCACGAGTTGGTACTTCATTTCGTTCGATTACGCGCTCGGCGCGGCGCTGCAACGCGACGCGACGGCCGTGCTGACCAGCCTGGGCGGACAAGTCGTCGGCTCGACCAAGCACCCGCTCGGCACCACCGATTTTTCGTCCTACCTCGTCCAAGCGCAGTCCTCCAGGGCGAAGGTGGTCGCCCTGGCCGACACGGGCTCGGACCTCATCAACGTCGTCAAGCAGGCGGCGGAGTTCGGCCTGCCCCCCCGGCAGATGCTGGCGGGAATGTTCGCGCAGATCGTGGACGTGGACGCGATCGGCTTGGCCGCGGCGCGCGGCCTGTTGCTGACCGAAGCGTTTTACTGGGACCTCAACGATGACACGCGCGCGTTCTCGAGGCGCTTTGCCCAGCGCTTCAACGGGCGTGTGCCGACGGAGAACCAGGCCGGCGTGTATTCCTCCGTGCTCGCCTATTTTCAGGCGGTGAAAGCCGCGAACAGCATCGATGGCGACAAGGTGCTTGCCGAGCTCCGCCGCGCCCCGATCCACGACAAGCTGTTCGGCACCGTCACCGTTCGGCCGGACGGGCGCGCGATCCACGCCATGTATGAGTTTCGGGTCAAGGCGCCCGAGCAGTCCCGCGGGCGATGGGACGACTACGAATTGGTTGCGACCATCCCCGCCGAGGCCGCGTTCCGCCCGATCGGCGAAGGGGGATGCCCGCTTGTGCATTGACCGCCAGGCGGTAACGTGGCGCTGGGAAAAGGGGAAGCGACATGGCCGATGATGGGCACGATCTCGAACCCTGGCAGCACGCGCTCTACGACCAGCTCCGCGCCGCCAACGTGACACAGTTCGCCTATGTGCCAGACGCCGGCCACCGCATCCTGATCGACCGCTCGATCGCCGACCCCGACGTGCATTCCGTCGCACTCACCACGGAGGAGGAGGGAGTGGCGATGCTGGCCGGCGCCGACCTCGGCGGCGCGCGCGGCGTGCTGCTGATGCAATCGAGCGGTGCCGGAAACTGCGTCAACATGCTGTCGCTCACGACCGGCGGCCGCTTCCCTTTCCTGACCCTGATCTCCATGCGGGGCGATTGGGGCGAGGGCAACCCCTGGCAGTTCCCGATGGGTCGGGCGGTGCGGCCGGTGCTGGAGGCAATGGGGTTGATCGTGATGCGCATCGATCGACGGGAAGACGTGCAACCCACCATCGAAGCAGCACTGACAATGGCGTTCCAGTCTGGCTTCGCCGTCGCCGTGCTGCTCGGCCAGCGCCTGATCGGCGCCAAGAAGTTTTGAGGAGCACTCGCCATGGCCCGTCCGCAACGGATGCAAACGCCCGGCCATCCCCCGCCGGTGCTCGACCGGCGCGAGGCCGTCCCTGCGCTGATCGAGCGGCCGGGAGACTTCCTGGTGATCGCCGGGCTGGCGGGCGCCGCCCAGGAGCTGACCGCCATCACCCAGGACAGCCCGCTCAACTACCCGCTCGGTGGTGCGATGGGCGCCGCGGTGACGATGGCGCTCGGCCTCGCGCTCGCACAGCCGAAACGGCGCGTCTTATGCGTGACGGGCGATGGCGAACTGCTGATGAACCTCGGCGCGCTCGCGACGGTGGCGGCGATGAACCCGCCCAATTTGACGATCGTGTGCGTCGACAATTGCCGCTACGGCGAGACCGGCAACCAGGAAACCCACACCGGCATGGGCGTGCGCCTCGACGTCATCGCCGATGGCACCGGCATTCCGGTGATCCACACCGTCAACACCGCCGAGGATCTGCAGGAAGGCCGGCGGCTGGTCAGCGAGGGCGGCGGGCTCGCCTTCATCCTGCTGCGGGTCAAGGAAGGTCCGGCGCTCCGGTTCAAGCGCCGGCTTGAACCTGCCTGGGTGCGCGACCGCTTCCGGGCGGCGCTGCTGGGCGCGCCCTAGGCGGTGTGGGCGGATTTGGCCAGGCTGATGGTGCGAGCGAAGGCGACGATCGCTCAATAGCCCAGAGTAACCGTCATAGCGCGCGGCCGCGCAAGGAAAGCCGCTCGGCGACGACGAACGGGGCGCCTGGCTCCGGCTGGGTGAACAGGCAAAGATCGGCAACGCGATGCGGCCGCTCAATTAGCTCGCCGAAATGCGCGCGCGTCGCAGCGAGCCAACAGAGCTTTTCCTCCTCGTGGAGCCGGCGGGTCAGCGTCATGTGGAAGAACCAGGCGCCAAACACGTACGGATAGCCCCAGCGCGCCAGCATCGCGTCCTGTTCGGCGGTGAGGCCGGCGCGGCGGCGGCGGGCGCGTTCCTCTTCGGAGGGCGACGCGCGGAACGGGTCCAACGCCTCAACGCAGGTATCGGCGAACGCCTGGAGCGGCGGGCAGGGCGCGGTCTGTCGGAGTGCCAGGAACCCGTGCACGTCGGACACCACGAGAGACGGCACGTCGAACGGTGCGGTGCGCGCGGCGATCGCGGCGGCGGCGTCGCGCACCTCGGCCCAGCGGACGCCCGGACGCAAACGCATCGGCGGCTTCAGGGTGGCGTGAAAGCCATACAACCGCGCTTTCTCCGTCACCGACGAGATGCCGGGAATGTCGGGTTGCGGCACGGGCGCGCCGGTCTCCGGATCGCGGCCGAGCCAGGCGTTGCCGGCAAGGAACAAAGGGTCGTCGGGGGCCGGCGCGTAGTAGGCGGCGACGCGCACGCTCAGA
>CAXUIE010000059.1:0-13248 GCA_964250825.1 uncultured Acidisphaera sp.
GTTCAGCCTCGGGTTCGTCGGCATCGTGCCGTCGCGCAAGCGGATCGACCTGGCCCTGGACGTTCTGGAGGAGCTGCGCCGGGACGACGAGCGGTACATGCTCTGCGTGAAGTCCGGGATGCCGTGGGATCACTGGTGGGTCTGGCAGAAGCCGGAGGAGCGCGGTCATTACGCGGCGGCACTGCACCGGATCCAGCGGTCCCCGCTACTGCGCGGCGCGGTCGTGTTCGACGAGGCGGAGAACCGCCTGCATGCGCAAAAAGGCGTGCTGGCGTGGGCCTTGGCAGCGGCCCGCTAGCCGTCGTCCCTTCAACATCAAGAACGGCCGCTCTCCCGAGCGGTGGCCTCCTTGCAATCGGCAGCCGCAGCACGTAGCCACATTCGTAGCTACGACGCAGAGTATGCCTAGGTACGGAAGCCGAACAGGACGCAGAACACGACAAGCGCACCGACAAACGAGTACGCAGAAGCGCAACGCAGCAGCAGAAGCACGCGGAAACAAAGCCGCCGAACGCCAAAGCAACGCACCGGAGAACAGAAATGATCCTCCCACAATCTGCCCGGGTCGGCGGTTGGCCGCTCGCCCGAGCCCCGAAAGGGACCGGTAAATGGTTTTCGAATGGCACGAGCCAAAGCGGCTCGCGAACATCAGGGTGCATCACCTGGATTTCGCCGATGCAGACTTGCCCTTTGGTGGCCTGCACTTGATCGCACCTGCGCGAACCGTGGATGGCGGGAAGCGCTGGCTGGTTACCGGCACGCTGGATGACGTGTACGTCACGGCGGTGTTCACCAGACGCGGAGATATCATCCGCCTGATATCCATGCGGAGGGCGCGAAATGGAGAGCGTGAAGCACATCAAGAGGTTTCAACCTCTGAACTCGATGCGCGCCGGGCTCGCGGCGAGAGCCGAACCGATCTCGGACGGCTTCGTGCCAAGAGCGACGCGGAACTTGAGCGGGATATCGCAAGCGATCCCGACTTCGCGGGCGAAGCAGACAATTGGTATAAGGCGGCCGAAGCCGTCATTCCCGCGCCCAAGAAGCTGCTGTCGCTGCGGCTCGACAGTGATGTTGTTGAGTGGTTCAAGCAGCAAGGACCGGGCTACCAGACCAGGATGAACGCTGTGCTGCGGGCCTTTGTCGAGCAGGTGAGCAAAAGGCGAGCGTGAAGCTGCTTTCGTTGCGCTCGGCAATCCCGACATGGGCTCGCCTCCGCTCACGAACGTGCCCGTAGCGGCGGAGACGACACAGGGTGCCGGACTGGAGCCGGCAATAGAGGAGCGGCTCAGGCGCAACGAGCGTCCTGGCGCGGCGTTGGCCAGGCGATGCTTTCTCTCCTCCGAGCCGGCCTCGCCACCCTCATCGCCCTTCTGCTCGCCATGCCCGCCTACGCCGCTCCGCTTCGCCTCACCGATCCCTGGCCGAATGCCGACAGCATCCGCGCCATCCGCGGCGAGCAGGTCACGTTCCCCAGCAGCGACCCGTTCACGCCGGCCGACATCGGCCACGCGCCGGCGCGGACGGTCAGCGGCCTGCTGTTCCTGCCCCCCAAAGCCCGTCCCGACCACGCCACCCCTGCGGTGGTGATGCTGCACGGCTCGGCGGGCCTGATCGCCGACCGGGCGCGCTACGGGCCGCAGCTCGCGGCGATGGGCGTCGCCGTGCTGCTGGTCGAAACCTACGACAGCCGCCGCGACCTCGCGGTCGGCTTCATCGACCGCGTGCTGAACATCACCGAGACGATGTTCGTCGCCGACGCCTATGCCGGCCTGCGCTATTTGGCCAGCCGCCCCGAGATCGACGCGCGCCGGGTCGTGCTGGCCGGGTTCTCCTATGGCGGCATGGCGACGACCTACGCCCTGTATCGGCAGATGGCCGACGCGCTGGCCCCGAACGGGCCGCGGTTCGCCGGCCACGTCGCCTACTACGCGCCCTGCATCGCCCGCTTCGCCGACAGCCGGACCACCGGAGCGCCCTTGCTCATGCTCTACGGCGGCCAGGACGATTTGATGAGCACACCGCGCTGCGAGCAGATCGCCGCCGACCTGCGGGGCGGCGGCAGCGCCGTGCAGATCGTCGTCTACCCCGAGGCGGTGCACCAATGGGACGGCGGCATGCCGCGCGGGGTGATCGGCCGCCAACTCGCCGGCTGCCGCTTCCGGGTGGAGCGGGACGGCACCGTGCGGGACGAGAACACCCTCCTGCCGATGTCGGGGCCGTTCCTGCGCAAGGTCATCCTGGGGCTGTGCACGGGCAGCCGACCCTACCCGATCGGCCGGGACGATGCCGTGCGCGCCCAATCCAACCGCGACTTCGGCCGCTTCTTGGCCCGAGTATTCGCCGCGCCCTGACCGCTACCTGAACTGTGGGATCACCCGCTCGCAGAGCAGCCGCAGCGAGCGCATCACTTGCTCGTTCGGGATCGCCCGGCCGCAGTTGAGCTCGGCCAGGATGCCGTTCAGCCCGAGCTCGGCTCGCAGCATCCTGAGCTTGTCGGCGACAGCCTCGGGCGTGCCGATGATTACCTTGTCCCGCAAGGTGTCGTCATACGTGATGGTTTGCAGCGCTTCGCCCCGCTCGGCCCGGCGCTCGACGGTGCGGGCGCCGGCCAGGGTCGCGCTCTCGGCGAGCTGCCCGCCGAGCCAGCGGTAAAACGACATGATGCTTGCTTCCGGCTCGTCCCGCGCGCGTCGTTCCGTATCGGCGAGGTAGACGGGCACGCGCAGATACACCTGACCCTCCCCGGGATGGCCGGCTTCCCGCCAGGATTGGCGATACTCAGCGATCAGCGGCCCGAGCTCGCGCAAGGTTCCGAGCCGGACGGCGCAGAAGATCGGCAAGCCGAGCGCGCCGTTCGCCGCGAACGTGTCGGGGCTGGTGGCCGCCACCCGGATCTCGGGGTGCGGCTGCTGGAACGGCTTGGGCACCAGGCAAACGTTGTCGAAGCTGTGGAAGCGCCCCGCGAAGCTGAAGCGCGGCTCGGTCCAGGCCCGCTTGATGATTTCCAGCGCCTCGGCGAACCGTTCGCGGCTCTCGGCGTACGGGACGCCGTAGGCCTGATAGGTGCGCGGGAAGCCGCTGCGCCCCACCCCGAAGATCAGCCGGCCGTGGCTGATGTGGTCGACGGTCGCGGCTTCCTCGGCGAGCCGCAGGGGGTGGCAGAGCGGCAACACCTGCACCGCCGGCCCGATCTTGATCCGCTTGGTCCGCGCCGCGATCGCCGCCGCGACCGTTAACGGTGATGAAAGAACGGATTGCCCCGGTGTAACATGCAGCTCGGCGAGCCACATGACGTCGAGGCCCCAGGCCTCCGCCGCATCGACCTGGGCGAATGATTCAGCGAAAGCGCCCGTTTCGGTCTGGTCGGGCGGGCATTGGAACTCGTGGAAGACGCCGAACTCCATCCCGAGCCCCCCTTCGGCCTTTGACCCGATGGTGCGCTCCGGCGGCGATGCGTTCAATGGCCTGCGCGGGCGGGCGTCGTATAGGTGAGACATGCTTGACTGGGATGAGCTTCGCACGTTTCTCGCCATCGCGCGTAGCCACACGCTTTCGGGTGCCGCGCGCGATCTGGGCGTGCGCCAATCGACGATGAGCCGTCGGCTCGAGGCGCTGGAGGTGCGCGCCGGGGTTCGCCTGCTGCAGAAGACGCCAACCGGATACGTACTCACCCCTGCCGGGGAATCAGCGCTCGCGCACGTGGAGCGGATGGAGCAGGAGGCGCTCGCCGTCGAGCTGACCGTCGCCGGCCATGAGGAGCGGCTGGAAGGCATCGTTCGGCTGACCACGATCGGAACCGTCGCCGTCAGCCTGCTGCCGCCCGTGCTGGCGACGTTCCGCGCGCGCTACCCCAACATCATCGTGGAGGTCGTCACCGAAAGCCGGGTGCTGAGCCTGGCGCGGCGCGAGGCGGACCTGTCGCTCTGGCCGGCGCGGCCCTTGGGAAACGAATTGATCGCCCGGAAGGTGTCAGGGATCCCGTTCAGTTTGTTCGCGAGCCCCGATTACCTCGCTCGGCGCGGCACGCCGGATCTGACGGCGGGAGCGCCAGGCCACGATGTCATCCTCCGGCCGGAGGCCGACCGGAACGACCCGGTGATGGAGTGGATCGCGTCCCTGACGTCCCGGGCCGCCGTGGCGCTGCGGACGGGCAACACCGATCTGCAGCTTGCCGCGACGGTGGCAGGCATGGGACTTGCCGCCCTGCCGGACGAACTCGCGCGCGACCGGGGGCTCACCCGCCTGTCAACGGCTGGGCCGAAGGCGCATCGGGAACTCTGGCTCGCGGTGCATCACGATACGCGCGGCACCCCCAGGATCAGCGCGCTGATGGACGCGCTCGTGAACGGGCTTCGCGAGCGGAACGAGCCTCCGCGCCTCGCCCGGGCTTCCTAGGGGACAGCGCGACCTCATGGCAGAGGTTCGCAAATTTGCGGGGATTGCATCTCCTCGGCGCGAGCGTTGCGCACCTCCTCGATGAGGCCCGAGATCATCGCGCGACGCGCGAGCACCTGCTCGAGGTGAGCATCTAGCTCGGCGAGCTTCGCCTCCAGCCGCGCTTGAAGCCTCGCCTTGCGTCCGTTGCCCTTGGGCGAGCGGAGGTGCGTGGCGATGTCCCGCAGGGTGAAGCCCAGGCTCTGCGCCCGGTCGATGAACATCACGACCTCCAGGGCGTGGTCTCCATACTCGCGATAGCCGTTCGCGCGCCGCGCCGCAGGGGGCAGGAGACCGCTTGCTTCATGGAAGCGGATCTTCGATGTGCTGACGCCGGCTCGCTTCGCCAGCTCGCCAATGCGCATGGGCTTGACCTTCAACCGTGCTTGAAGGTGTAGGATCAAGGCCTTTCGGTCAAGGCGGCTCACATGGCGATGCCAACCCTCGTTCTGATCCCCGGACTCGGCAGCGACGCCGCCGTCTGGCAGCGGACGGTCGCCGCGCTGGACGGCGAGGTGGGCTGCCTCGTGGGCGATACGCTCAGCGACGACACCCTGCCGGGAATGGCGCGCCGCATCCTAGGCGAAGCGCCGCAGAGCTTCGCGCTTGCGGGGGTATCGATGGGCGGCATGGTCGCGCTTGAGCTGATGAGGATCGCGCCCGAACGGGTGACGCGGCTGGCCCTGGTGGACACGAACGCGCGGCCCGACACCTTTGGGCGGAAAGCGTCCCGCCGCCTGGCGAACCTGGTTGTCGGGATGACCAGCGACTTCAGGCGCGCGGCGGAGCGCAGCCTCCGCTCGCTCGTCCATCCTTCAACACCGGAAGACGTCCGCGCGGAGCTGGTGGAGATGAGCGTGCGCGTCGGGGCCAGGACCTACATTCGGCAGAACCGCGCCGTGAGCGCGCGCAATGACTTGCGGGACTTCCTGCCAAGGATCGCCGTCCCCACCGCGGTGATCGTCGGTCAGGAGGACCGGATGACGCCCGCCGGTTTGTCCGGGGAGATCCACGCCCTCACGCCGGGATCGACGCTCCACGTCATTCCCGATTGCGGCCATCTTCCGCCCATTGAGAAGCCGGAGGTCATGGCCGCCTTGCTCATGGCGCTTCTCCAGCCGCGCTAGAAGCCGGTCAGCCGGTCAGCCGGTCAGGTGCGCTGGACCGTCCGGGCTCGCTTGACGACGCTCGTTGACAGATATCGTGGGCAGGGAAGCGCGCCCATCTCGGCGCTCGGCCGCACCATGTCGCGCGCGCTCGATTGGGGCGCCAATGCGCCGGCGCAGCCCCGCTCGACGATCGGCGCCGCAGGGCGCCGACCGTGGGCCTGAGCCGAGGCCGCGGCCATCACGGCCGCGAACACAAGCGATAGATGGACCCTCATTGCCCCCGTCCTGATATGTTCTTTCAGGAGCAACGGTTAAGCGGTTGTTAAGTTTCACGTCGCTCCCGGTTCGTTGAACGGAGTGGGCCGGCTTGCTATGCGCATTCGCCCATGGACATGATCGCCGTCGACCATCTGCGGCAGGGACCGCTCCCGGCTTATCGCGCGCTCGTGTCGTCGGGTGAGCTCGTGGCGGACTCGGCGCAGGCGCTATCCGCCCAGCGTTTGCAGGATCTCTGGGTCAAGCTGCGGGGCTACGACCCACCGCCCCGGCCATCGCAGGGCGGCTTCTTGTCGCGGCTGCTGCGCCTCAAGCCGACGGAGGAAGCGGGCGAGGACCGGCCGAACGGGTTGTACCTGGTCGGCGAGGTCGGGCGCGGGAAGTCGATGCTGATGGACTTGTTCTTCGCGGCGGCGGACGTCGCCCGCAAGCGGCGCATCCACTTTCACCGCTTCATGCAGGATGTCCATGCCCGGATCTTCGCCTGGAAGCGCGCCAATCCCGACGGGGACGACCCGATCCCGCCACTCGCGGACGCGATCGCCGCGGAAGCGGCCCTCCTGTGCTTCGACGAGTTCCAGGTCAACGACATCGCCGACGCGATGATCCTGGGCCGGCTGTTCCAGGCGCTGTTCGATCGATCGGTGGTGGTGGTGGCCACGTCCAACACGCGGCCAGACGATCTGTTCAAGGGGCAGCCGGGGCGCGACGCGTTCCTGCCGTTCATCGCGCTCATCAAGCAGCGCCTGGACGTGCTCATGCTGGAAGCGGGGCGCGATTTCCGTCGGGCGCGGCTGCGCGGATTGCCGACCTGGCACGTTCCCGCCGACAGCCGGGCGGAGCGGGCGCTGGACAGCGCGTTCGCCGCGCTGACCGGCGGCGCGCCAGCTAGGCCGGAGCGCCTCCAAGTGATGGGCCGCGCGCTCGCCGTGCCACTCGCCGCCGAGGGGGTCGCCCGCTTCGATTTCCAGGCGCTTTGCGGCCAGCCGCTCGGCGCGGGCGACTATCTCGCGCTGGCGACGCACTTTCACGCGCTCATCATAGACGACATCCCGCGGCTTTCGCCGGAGAACTTCGACGTGGCGCGTCGCTTCATCGTGTTGATCGACGCGCTGTACGACCATCGGGTGAAGCTGCTGGCCTCGGCCGCGGCGCCACCCGATCAGCTCTACCAACACGGCGAGAACGCCAAGATGTTCGAGCGGACCGCGTCGCGGCTAGAGGAAATGCAAAGCCAGGACTGGCTTGCGCTCGCGCATCTGACGTGAAGGCCAACGGGGCAAGCTGTCGCTGGCGCTCTCCGTGTGGCGCTGAGGGCGATTGTCCGAGAAGGAGGCAAGCGCGATCCACGCCCGGCCCGAAAGCGCCTAATCGCCGGCCAGCGCGGAGAACGACCCGGCACGCTCCAACTCGCGGACGAGTGGCAGCACGCGCTCGCCGAAGAAGCGCACCTCCTCGTGGAAGTGGAGAAAGCCGCAAAGCACGAGGTTCACGCCAAGCCGCTTGAGATGCACGATCCGCTCGGCGACTTGCTCGGGCGTGCCGATGAGGTTCGTGCGGAACCCGTCATTATACTGCACCAGGTCGCGGAACTTGGAATCCTGCCACATGCCCTTGCCCTCGGGTGAGGCCTGGCCGGCTTGGCGCACCGCTTGGCCGAACGCCTCGACCGCCTCGGTGTCGGCGGCGCCAACGATCGCCTCGAGCTCCTGCTGTGCTTCACGCTCGGTCTCGCGCGCGATGACGAAGGCATTGGCGCCGAAGCGCACGCGCCTGCCATTGGCGCGCGCCAGGGCCGTGACGTTCTCGATCTGCGTGCGGTGACCTTCGGGAGTGTTGCCGTTCATGAAGTACCAATCGGACACCGCGCCCGCATTCTCCTGTGCGGCGCGCGAGTTGCCGCCCTGAAATATCTCGGGATGCGGGTGCTGGGCCGGCTTCGGCTTCAGGGTGAAGTTGTTGACCTGGTAGAATTCGCCCTGAAAGCTAAAATCGTCCTCCGTCCAGATGCCCTTGAGGATCCTGATGAACTCGCGCGAGCGGCGATAGCGCGCGTCGTGCTCGAGCCAGGGCAGGCCAAGCGCGTTGAATTCACCCGCGAACCAGCCGCTGACGACATTGACCGCCCAACGCCCACCAAACAATTGATCGGCGCTGGCGCCGAGCTTGGCGACCACGGCTGGATGCCACGGCCCCGGCAGGATCGCCGCGATCACCTTCAGGCGCTCGGTCGCGGCCAGCAGCGCGGCGGAAAAGGTGGTCGATTCGTGCTGATACTCCGCCCCATAGCTGCCGATGAAGCGAATCTGCGAAAGCGCATAATCGAACCCGGCGGCCTCCGCGAGGCGCGCCAGCTTGATGTTGTAGTCGATCCCCCAATCGGTGCGCTGCGGGATCTTGCTCACCACCAGCCCGCCGCTGACGTTCGGCACCCAGTAGGCGAACTTCATCTCCTCGCGATTGGCGGCAGGTGGCATCAGCATGCTATTCACGTGTCATCTCCCGATAAACGACCACCGCCGTTGCGCATCGGCGTGGATTTACGGTATCACACATGAAGTTTGTGCAAATCACAATCGACGACCGTAAACCGCTTTTTTGCCGTCCGCGTTGTCCTGGCGCCCGGCAAGACGCCTGGGCCGCCGCCTTGCCGCTTTGGGGCAATCTGCGCTAGCACCGGTGGCCCCTGGCGTTGGACGCTGGGCGGCTCGCTGCGCACGCATTTCTGCCCGGGCAAGGAACCCTCATGGCTCGAAAAAAAGTCGCGCTGGTCGGTGCCGGCAACATCGGCGGCACGCTCGCTCATTTGGTTGGCCTGAAGGAGCTCGGGGACGTCGTGTTGTTCGACGTGTTCGGCGGCGTCGCCGCCGGCAAGGCGCTCGACCTGATGCAGTCGGGGCCGGTCGAGGGGTTCGACGCGCTGATGACGGGCGGCTCCGACTATGCGGCCATCGCGGGGGCGGACGTGGTGATCGTCACCGCCGGATTTCCGCGCACGCCCGGGATGTCGCGCGACGACCTGATCGGCAAGAACGCCGGCGTGATCGCCGAGGTCGCCAACGGGATCAAGACGCATTGCCCGGACGCGTTCGTGATCGTCATCACCAACCCGCTCGACGCCATGGTCTGGGTGATGCAGCAGAAGTCGGGCCTGCCCGCCAACAAGGTGGTCGGCATGGCCGGCGTGCTGGACAGTTCGCGCTTCCGGCTGTTCCTGGCGCACGAGTTCAATGTGTCGGTGGAGGACGTGACCGCCTTCGTGCTCGGCGGCCACGGCGACAGCATGGTTCCGCTGACCCGCTACTCCACGGTGGCGGGCATCCCGGTGCCCGATCTCGTCAGGATGGGCTGGACCACGCAGGACAAGATCGACGCGATCGTCGCGCGGACGGCGAATGGCGGCGGCGAGATCGTCAAGCTGCTGGAGCGCGGCAGCGCGTTCTACGCCCCGGCGGCCTCGGCCATCGCCATGGCGGAAAGCTATCTGAAGGACAAGAAGCGGGTGCTGCCCTGTGCGGCGATGCTGAACGGGCAGTATGGCGTGAGCGACCTGTATGTCGGCGTGCCGGTGGTGATCGGCGCGGGCGGCGTGGAGCGGATCGTCGAGATCGAGCTGAACCCGGCCGAGAAGGCCGCGTTCGACAAGTCGTGCGGCGCGGTGCGGGAATTGATCGACGCCTCGCGCAAGCTGGTGGGCTGACGTGAGCGACGATGCGGACGCGCCCGACCTCGCCTCCATTGGTCGCCAGCTTGCGCGGCTGATTAGGGGCGTCGCGACGTCGCGGGATGACGTGTTCGTCGTGGCAGCGGTCGCGTGGCGGATCGATAACGGACAGGAGCGCATGCTGGAAGAGATTCGGGCCATGCACGGCCAGCATGATCGTGTTGCCGGCCGCGTCCGTGCGCTCGAGGAAAAAGCGTCGTGAACATCCACGAGTATCAGGCCAAGGAGCTGCTCAAGAGATACGGGGTGGCCGTGCTCGAGGGGCACGTCGCCTGGACGCCGGAGGAGGCCGAGGCCGCGGCGCGCGAGCTGCCCGGTCCGGTTTACGTGGTGAAGTCGCAAATCCACGCCGGCGGCAGGGGGGCGGGGCGGTTCGCCGACGATCCGAGCGGCAAGGGTGGCGTGCGGCTGGCGCGCTCACCCGAGGAGGCGCGCGCGGCCGCCGAGGGGATGATCGGCCACACGCTCGTCACCAAGCAGACCGGCCCGGCCGGAAGGCGGGTCAGCCGCGTCTACGTGGAGGCCGGCTGCGACATCAAGCGCGAGCTCTACCTGTCGCTGCTGGTCGACCGCGCGGCGTCCCGCGTCACCGTGATGGCCTCGACCGAGGGTGGCATGGAGATCGAGGAGGTCGCGGAGCGGCACCCCGAGAAGATCCTGCGGGTGTCCGTCGACCCGGCTTCGGGGGTTTCCGGGTTTCATGCGCGCAAGCTCGCGTTTGGGCTTGGCCTTGAAGGCAAGCAGGTGGGCGCGTTCACCCGGTTCGTGCTGGCGATGTACGAGGCGTTCCTCGCCCTCGACTGCGCCATCGTCGAGATCAACCCGCTTGTCGTGACCGGGGCGGGCGAGGTGGTGGCGCTTGATGCCAAGGTCAGCTTCGACGACAACGCGCTTTACCGGCATCCCGACCTAGAGACGCTGCGCGACGAAGCCGAGGAGGACCCGAAGGAGCTGGAAGCCGCCAAGTACGCGCTGAACTACGTGGCGCTCGACGGCACGATCGGCTGCATGGTGAACGGCGCCGGGCTGGCGATGGCCACGATGGACATCATCAAGCTGTATGGCGCGGCACCGGCCAACTTCCTCGACGTCGGCGGCGGCGCCACCAAGGAGCGGGTCACGGCGGCGTTCAAGATCATCCTGTCTGACCCGAACGTGGAAGGCATCCTGGTCAACATCTTCGGCGGCATCATGCGCTGCGACGTGATCGCCGACGGCGTCGTCGCCGCGGCCCGCGAGGTGTCCTTGAGCGTGCCGCTGGTGGTGCGCCTGGAGGGCACCAACGTCGCACTCGGCAAGGAGATCATGGCCAAGTCCGGGCTGCCGATCATCGGAGCCGACAACCTCGCCGACGCCGCCGAGAAGGTCGTCAAGGCCGTGCGGGAGGCCGCCTGACATGGCGATCCTGGTCGACGCGGACACCCGCGTCATCACGCAAGGCTTCACCGGCGCGCAAGGCACGTTCCACTCCGAGCAGGCGATCGCCTACGGCACCAAGGTGATGGGCGGCGTCACGCCGGGCAAAGGCGGCACGACGCACCTCGACCTCCCGGTGTTCGACACGGTGGCCGAGGCGCGCGAGGCGACCGGGGCGACGGCGAGCGCGGTCTATGTCCCTCCGGCCTTCGCGGCCGACGCCATCCTGGAAGCAATCGACGCCGAGATCCCGCTCATCGTGTGCATCACCGAGGGCATCCCGGTGCTCGACATGGTGCGCGTGAAGCGGGCGCTGTCGGGCTCGGCGTCGCGGCTGATCGGGCCGAACTGCCCGGGCGTCATCACGCCGGACGCCTGCAAGATCGGCATCATGCCGGGCCACATCCATCGGCGCGGCTCCGTCGGCATCGTGTCGCGCTCGGGCACGCTCACCTACGAGGCGGTGGCGCAGACCACGGCGGCCGGACTTGGGCAAAGCTCCTGCGCCGGCATCGGCGGCGATCCGGTGAAGGGGACGGACTTCATCGAGATCCTGGAAATGTTCCTGGCTGACCCGGAAACCAAGCAGATCATCATGATCGGCGAGATCGGCGGCCAGAGCGAGATCGACGCCGCCGAGTTCCTGGCCCGGAGCACCGTCAAGAAGCCGACGGTGGGGTTCATCGCCGGCGCCACGGCACCGCCGGGGCGGCGGATGGGGCACGCGGGTGCCGTGATCAGCGGCGGCCGGGACACGGCGGACGCCAAGATGGACGCGATGCGCTCGGCCGGCATCCACGTGGCGGAAAGCCCGGCCGCACTCGGAAGCACCATGGTGCGGGCGCTGCGGGGCTGAGCGCGCTAGACATGGCCGCCCTCGCGCGGCACGTCGCTCGCGCGCCGAGACCGGGCGTGGATTAAGCCTGGGCCATACTGAATCGTTTATTCGCTCGCTGAACCGCCCATTATCGTCGCAATCTTGCACGACCGGGCGGACATCCCGGGGCGCTTGTGACCCACTGTCATGCGCTGCCGGAAACCCAGCGGCCTTCAGTCACTTCTCCCGGTGGTATGCCAGACTGCCCATCTGCGGGTAAATCGGTCCCCTTCGGGATGAAAGGTTGGTAATGGCGGGCGTCGATGTTCTTGCCACGGCTTTCAACGGCGGCAACGCGGCGTTCATCGCCGACATGTACGCGCGCTGGGCAGCGAACCCGGGGTCGGTTGACGACAGCTTCTCCGAGCTGTTCTCCGCCCTCCACGACGAGTCCCGCGCCGTCCTGACGGACGCGGTCGGCGCCTCCTGGGCGCCCCGGCATTTCGCCCTGGAGCCGGAAGCGGTCTCGCGCCCAGGTGCCGCGCCGAGCGCGGCGCGAAGCCAGGCCACGCCCTCGCTCGACAGCATCCGCGACTCGATCCGGGCATTGATGCTGATCCGCGTCTACCGCGTGCGCGGCCATCTGGAGGCCAAGCTCGACCCGCTCGGCTTGCAGGTGCCGAAGCCGCATCCCGAGCTCGACCCGCGGACCTACGGCTTCACCGACGCCGACATGGACCGGCCCATCTTCATCGACAACGTGCTCGGCCGCGAGTTCGCGACGGTGCGCGAGATCATGGCGGTGCTGCGGCAAACCTATTGCGGCCCGCTCGGCGTCGAGTTCATGCACATCCAGGACCCCGACCAGAAGGCGTGGATCCAGCGTCGGGTGGAGGGCGCGCCCTGGCTGGCCGCGTTCGGGCCGGCCGAGAAGGAGACGATCCTGCGCCAGCTCACCGAGGCCGAGGCGTTCGAGAACTTCTGCCAGCGGCGCTACGTGACGACCAAGCGGTTCGGGCTCGAAGGCGGTGAGATCACCATCCCCGCCCTCCACGCCATCATCAACACAGCCGCGGCGGCCGGCGTGCGCGAGGTCGCGATCGGCATGCCGCACCGGGGGCGGCTCAACACGCTCGTCAATATCGTCCAGAAGCCGCTGACGGCGGTGTTCAGCGAGTTCGGCGGCGCCAGCTTCAAGCCGGACGACGTGCAAGGCTCGGGCGACGTCAAGTATCACCTCGGCACCTCGACCGACCTCGAGATCGACGGCCGGCGGGTGCACATCTCGTTGCAGCCCAACCCTTCCCACCTCGAAGCGGTCGACCCCGTGGTGATCGGCAAGGTGCGCGCGCGGCAGGACATGGCGGGAGACACCAAGGAGCGCCGCTCCGTGCTCGGCATCCTGATGCATGGCGACGCGGCGTTCGCCGGCCAGGGCCTCGTCGACGAGACCCGGGCGATGAGCCAGC
>CAXUIE010000060.1:0-13211 GCA_964250825.1 uncultured Acidisphaera sp.
CCAAGGAGCCGATCAGCCTCGAGACCCCGATCGGCGACGAGGAGGACAGCCATCTCGGCGACTTCATCGAGGACAAGGCGGCGGTGATCCCGCTGGACGCGGCGATCCAAGCCAATCTGCGCGAGGCGACGACGCGGGTTCTTTCGAGCCTCACGCCGCGCGAGGAGCGCGTGCTCAGGATGCGCTTCGGCATCGGCATGAACACGGATCACACGCTCGAGGAGGTCGGCCAGCAGTTCAACGTCACGCGCGAACGCATCCGCCAGATCGAGGCCAAGGCGCTGCGCAAGCTCAAGCACCCGAGCCGCAGCCGCAAGCTGCGCTCCTTTCTCGACGATTGAGTCGGGCGCTCGGGTCGACCGTGGAGCCGATGGTGCGCGTGGGTGTCACGGTGACGTTTCTCCGCATGGACCGCGCGCCGGCCGAAGCACCCTCCGCTCTGCCGCCGGGTGTGACGCTCGGCAAAGCGGCGTCGCCCACCGTGCCGTTCTACCGTTACTTATACGACACGGTAGGGGCCGACTACGTTTGGTGGCTTCGGCGAACCATGCCGGACCTTGAGCTTGCCGCGCTGCTGCGCGACCCGCGCGTGTCTATTCACGTGCTAGGGCGCGGGGGCGAACCGGCCGGCTTCTTCGAGCTGGACGGCCGGGCTGGCCCCGACATGAACCTCAGCTACTTCGGCCTGATGCCGCACGCGATCGGCGCCGGGCTCGGCGGCGCTTTCCTCCGCCACGCCGTCTGGGAGGCTTGGCGCCGGTCTCCACGCGGCATGACCGTGAACACCTGCACCGCCGATCATCCGCGCGCGCTGCCAACTTATCTGCGCACGGGCTTTCGCCCGGTGCGGGCAGTCAAGGAAGTCTGGAACGTGCCGGTCCGGCTCGGGCTCCGGATACCGGAGCGGCTGCGGCTTTGACGATCGCGAAATACTCCATGCAGGAGCACGAGATGGCCGACTCGCAAGTAACCCAAACATCCGTCGCAGTAGCGGCGGTGGCGGACTGGGACGCCATCATCATCGGGGCCGGCATATCGGGCATGTATCAGCTTTATCGCTTGCGAGAGCTGGGCCTGAAGGTGCGCGTGTTCGAGGCGGGCACCGGCGTCGGAGGCACCTGGTATTGGAACCGCTACCCGGGCGCACGCTTCGATTCCGAAAGCTATTCTTACAGCTACTCCTTCTCGAAAGAGCTGCTGGCGGAATGGGACTGGTCCGAGCATTTCGCGCCGCAGCCCGAGACACTCCGCTATCTCAACCACGTTGCCGACAAGTTCGACCTGCGCCGCGACATCCAGTTCCGCAGCCGCGTGACCTCGGCGCATTACGACGAAGGCTCGCGATCCTGGGACGTGGCGTTGGAGGACGGCAGCCGCCACCGCGCGCGCTTCCTGGTCACCGCCCTTGGCCCGCTTTCGGCGCCGACGATGCCGCGCATCGAGGGGGTGGGGACATTCGCGGGCGAGGCCTACCACACCGCCCGATGGCCGCACGAGCCGGTGAGCTTCGCGGGCAAGCGGGTGGCGGTGATCGGCACCGGAGCGACTGGCGTGCAAACCATTCAAGAGGTGGCAAAGACCGCCGGACATCTCACCGTGTTTCAGCGCACCCCCAACTGGTGCGCGCCGCTGCACAACAGCAAGATCGACGCCGAGACGATGGCGAGGATCAAGCGCGGCTACCCGGAGATGTTCAAGCGCTGTCAGGAGACCTTCGCTTGTTTCCTCCATACGCCCGACCCGCGGAGTGTCTTCGAGGTATCGGAGGAGGAGCGCGAGGCGTTCTTCGAAAAGCTCTACGGCGAGCCCGGCTTCGGCATCTGGCAGGGCAACTTCCGTGACATCCTCGTCGATCGGGAGGCGAACGCCCGCATCACCAACTTCGTGGCCCGGAAGATCCGCCAACGCGTGCATAACCCGGCGGTGGCGGAAAAGCTGATCCCCCGGAACCACGGCTTCGGAACCCGTCGCGTGCCGCTGGAAACGAAGTACTACGAAGTCTACAATCAGGATAACGTCGAATTGGTCGACATCAAGGAAACGCCGATCGAGCGGATCACGCCCGCGGGAATCAAGACGAGCGACGAAGAGCGCGCGTTCGACATGATCATCTATGCCACCGGTTTCGATGCGATCACCGGCAGCTTCGATCGGATCGACTTTCGCGGCGTCGGCGGGGTGGGCTTGAAGGACAGGTGGGTCAACGGGCCGCAGACGTTTCTCGGCGTATTGGTCGAGGGCTTCCCCAACATGATGATGCTGATGGGGCCGCACACCGCCCTCGGCAACATCCCGCGCAGCATCGAATACAACGTCGATTGGGTGACTGGCTTGATCCGTTACGCGCGGGAACACGGCCTCACGCGGCTGGAGGCCACGGAGTCTGGTGTCGCGTCCTGGACCGATCACGTCAGGGCGTTGGGGACGGGGCTGCTGTCCAACGAAGTCAGCTCCTGGATGACCGGCGTCAACTCAAATGTCGAAGGCAAGCAGACCCGCATCATCGCTCGCTACAGCGGCAGCGCCCCCGCGTATCGCGCTCGATGTGACGCAGTGGCGGATGCAGGCTACAGGGAGCTTGCCCTGGCGTAACCGCGCGCACGAAAGGCTCAATCACAGGAACAGACGCCAGAACCGGGCTTTGCGAGCCGGAGGCGAAGCAGTCCAGCGCCATCACCGTGGCTGCCGCCGCGTCCACTAGATTGCCGCTACGCTCGCAATGACGCCGCTACGTCATCGAGCGCGCATCCCGGTGTAAGCGCGATCCGCCGCACGCGGGCTTTCATACAGGATCATCCGGTGCCCGCCCTGCTCGAACGTTTCGGCTTCCCGCATGCCGAGGCCGCCGAGCACTGTTCGCGAGCCGATGTTGCTCTCCCGCGCCACCGCGACGATGCGACGAAGGCCGGCTTGTTCGTGGCCGAAGCGGAGCGCCGCGAAGCCGGCCTCGCGCGCCAGCCCCCGCCCCCGCGCTTCCGGCCAGAACGCGAACCGCAACGCGACCCCGCGCCCATCGGGCCGGTCCATCAATCCGGTGAGGCCCAGGAAAACGCCGGCGCGCGCATCGCGCACCGTCCATATCCCGTAGCCCCGCGCGGACCAGAAGGCCATGTCGGCCGCGAGTTCCTCGGCCGCGCGCATGGGCGAACGAATGCCGCCGAGCATGACAGCGAACACGCGCGGGTCGGACTTGATGGCCACCATGTCGAAAAGGTCGGCATGGGACACCGGTTGCAGCAGGAGCCGGGCGGTGCGGACCGCGAGAAGCGAGGGAAGCTGCCCGCGTTCCGAACCCGGGTCATAGCCGCTCAGGCGGCTCGCCGGGCTCCGCCTGCATAACGGCGCAACGCGTCGATCGGCACCGGCTTGATGGGCGAGAAGTCCTGGTGGGCGATCCATTCCGCCCGGGTGGGCTTGCGGATGTGGTTGGAAACCGCGTTGAGCGTCAGATACACGATCTTGCGCGGATACGGCGTGATATTGCCGGCCGAGCCATGCACCAGGTTGCCGTGGAACATCAGGACGCCACCAGGCTTGCCGACGGGCGTCACGATGCCGCCCGCCTCGACCAGCCGCGTGACGGTGTCGTTGTCAAGCGTCCAAAGAGGGTAGGACGTGGTGCTGAGGTCGTGGCCGGCCTGCAGCATCCCGGACGACTGGCTCCGGGGAACCAGCATCAATGGGCCATTGATGTGCGTCACCTCGTCCAGGAACACGGAAATGTTCATCGCGCGTGGCTCGGGCATGCCGTCATCGCGCGCCCAGGTGCCGTAATCCTGGTGCCACTGCCACACCTCGCCGTCGAACGCCGACTTCGCGTTGATTTTGAACTGGTGCATGTAGAGGTGCTCGCCGAACACCTGCTCGACGGGCCCGATCAGGCGAGGATCGGCGCCCAACAACCCGAACGCCTCGTTGTAGGTGTGCGCCGCGAAGGCCGTGCGTGGCGCGCCCGACTTCTCGCGCCAGATCTCCGGCCGCTGACTCCTGAGCACCTCCTGCGCCTCGTGGCGCAAGATCTCGACCTCGTCGGCGGAGAACAGTTCTGGAAGGAACAACCAGCCTTCCGTTTCGAACTGCTCGACCTGGTCTTTCGTGAGCTGCATGGCTCATCTCTCCCTAACAGCGGCTCGCAGGTTAGCGTCCGCCAAGCGCCGGCGCTACTAGCGCGAAGGCGGGACAGTGCCCGGCTTGGGGCCCATCGGCGCGCGCGTGGGAGACGTGACATGTTCTCCCGGCGCCGCCACACCCCCGTCCGGTTCGCCGCGTTTGGCCTTGCTCCGCTTCACCGAAGAGAGCTGCCAGAAGCCGACGACGAGCACGATCACCAGGGTAGCAAGCGTGAGCCAGACGACAGGGTGGTTCATGTGTGTGTTCCTCCGAGTTCGGCCACCAAGCGGCGAACTCGAAACTAGTTGCAGCCGCGCTCGCCGGTTCGCGCCGAAGTGAGCGCGACGAGCGGTGCCTGCATCGCCTCGATCCGGAGCGGAAGCGCGGTCTGGCCCAACACCCAACCCTCCCAGCGATTGATCCACGGGTCGTCCGGCGCCGCATCGGCGCGGCCACCCTCGACGACGTTGATGACGCATAACAACCCGAGCAGGGTGTCGAACCGATCCTCGCCCGCTCCGTCCGCCCCAAATCCGGCCGCGATCGCCGCCGCCATCGCCGGATCGGGCTGGGCTTGCAGCCCGGCGGCGGCGGCAAGCAACGGCGCACTCAATGCCACACGATCAGCTTGCCGGCGCTTGCTTCCAACGAGCCGGAGGCCGAGATGCCGGAGCGCCTCGGCGGGATAGGTTTCGGCGATCGCGATCGCGCTCGGTGCGAGAAGGCTGCGGAATGCCCCTTCGAACGGCCAGACGCGGATCGGCAGGCCTGCCGCCAGCGCGGGCAGCAGCATCTCCCGCCAGGCATGGACCGCGGCCTTGCCCACCTGGTTGGCACCGAGGGTCCAGAACAACGGAGCGCCCGCTGGCCGTTCGATTGTCGCGTAGTCGCACGCGCGGCGGAGCCCGAGTGGTCCCGCCAGCCCCAGCGCCTCGGCGTGTGGGGCTTGCCGCATCCCCCGGACCCCCCGCCGTGGATAAAAAGGCCGCTCGGGGCCGACTTCGGCGATCGCCGCCGCGACCTCGAAGAACGAGGAGTCGCGCGACAGACCGCGCAGGAACTCGACAAACCCGGATTCCGGCCGCGCGCGCGCGAAATGCCGGGGAATCCCGAGCGGCAGGTCGACGCCGAGCGCCACGGGCGCGCCCGCCGCTTCGTCGAGGAGCCCGCGAAGGAAGCGGGAAACTTCCCCGACAAGGCGGGGCGCCGCAATCGTCCAGCCGTCCGGGCCGCGCTGGGCAACCGCAACCCAATCGGCATGGGCGGCGAGCAGCGACGTCGTGCCGGCTAACCCTCCCGAGACCGCCGTGCCCGCATCTCCGTCAGTCGAGCACCCGTTAGGCGCCGCGGCTCGTCGGTGCCCCAGGATCCGGCCAGCACATGGATGCCGCGCTGCACGGCCTCCGCGACGGGCAGCCGCTCCCAGTCGCTGACCAGCGCCTTTTGCGTCCGCACCGCGCGCGGCCCCGATTCGACGATCGCGGCGACGATCTCCTCCACCATCCCGTCGAGCTGGTCAGGCGGCACGACGAAGTCGAACATGCCCCAGTCGCGCGCGTCCGCGACGGCGACGGTCTCGCCCGTGAGCACGAGATACCGCGCGCGGCCCCAGCCGATCAGCTGCGGCAGGAGCGCCGCCTCGATAACCGACGGCAGCCCGATCTTCACCTCGGGCATGCCGAAATGGCTGTCGTCGCTCGCCACTCGGATGTCGCACGAAGCGGCCAGCTCGAGCCCTGCCCCGAGCGCATAGCCGCGCACCCGCGCGATCACCGGCACCGGCAACTGTCGGACAGCGTGGCAGCAGCGATGCACTTCGGTGATGAACGCCTTCGCGTCCGGCTCATCCCTTAGGGCGGCCAGCTCGCGCACGTCGGCGCCACCCGCGAACGCCCGATCGCCGGCCCCGGTCAACACGACGGCGCGCAGCCGTTCGTCTCGCCCCAGGCGCTGGAAGGTGTCGATTAGCCCATCGCGCACGCCCTTGCTCAGGCAATTGAGCTTGGGGGCGTTGTCGATCACCACCGTCGCGACCCGTCCGGCATCGCCCCGGTCATCGAGCCTGAGGTCGATCATCGGGCTCGCGCCTTGCGCAGCATCCAGCCGAACTGCATCCAGGTAATCCCCTGCACCACCAACTCCACCGCGATCAATGTGCCGAGCACCCACAAGCCGGACCACGGCAGGGTCGAATACAGCAGCAGCCCGATCAGCAGGCTGATGATGCCGCTGAACAACATGAGCCACCAGCCGACCAATTCCCGGTGCCGCAACGCGAGAACCATCCGCATCACGCCCGAGACGGCGAGGCAGATGGAAAGGAAGAGCGTGACGATGATCGCGCCCTGCACCGGTTCATCCATGATGAGCAGGCCGCCGATCAAGTAGATCACTCCCATCAGCACATGCAGGAGAAAGCCGCTCCAGCCGCGCACGGCGAGGGCGTGGATGATCTGGAACACGCCGCCCACGAACATCGCCGCCCCCAGGAAGATCGCCCCGGCGACCGTCACGGCGACGACTTCGACCCAGGCGAATATCCCAAGCGCGATCAGCAGCACGCCTAAGCCGACGAACCAGCCCCACCGATGCGCCGCGCCCATCGCGGTCGGGACGGTGGGAGTCGCGCTCGAATAGGACATCGTGCGTCGTTCCTTATCCGGTAATCTTTGGCCCGATTTCGACACTACATACCCGGTGCCGAAGCGGAGGAGAAATCCGGCGATCACAGCCGCCTATCGGCGGCTTCCGCTCAGACCGGGCACGCGCCCCGCCGCGCACGATCGCTGATGGTGGTCGTGATCGTGGGCGGCTTCATCGAGCCGATCCCGGCCATCATCATCTTCATGCCGGAGGTGAACGTCCTAAACGAACGGCGCCTCCATCAACGGGGTGCATATGGGCGTGATGCTGCCCGTCACCTCGCCTTCGGCCTCATCACTCCAACGTATGGCCTCGCCCTGCTGATGGCGACCAAATTCGTGGGCGTGCGATTCACGGACGGCTGAAGGCGAGCCTGCCGATCTACGTCGCCTTCCTGGGCACCATCGCCTTCACGACTTTCCTTCCCAGCGCGGTGCTCTCGCCGCCACGCCACGCGCCCCAGGATCGGTCGGCTGCTTCAAGGCGCCGGGCGGGACGGGCAACATCTGTCCTTGACGCACCGACACGCGCCCGGGCTCAGCGCGTGTCGCCGTCACGCCAATTTCAGGCCTTGCGCTTCGCCGCCGTCCGTCGCGCCGGCTTCGCCTTGGCGCCGCCCTTGGCCTCTTCGCCCGCCTCTTCGTCTTCCTCCTCGTCCTCCTCCTCGTCGTCCTCGTCGTTCGTCTCGCTCGCCTCCGCGTTGGCGTGGCTTTCGGCGATCTCGCTCAGGGTCTCGTCGTCCGCACGGGCGGCGTCGCGCAAAGCTTCAAGATGTTCCATCGCCTGCTCGAGCCCCATCTGACGCGCGAACGCCAGCAGCGAGCCATAACGGGTGATCTCGTACATCTTCATGCCTTGCATGCAGGCGATCAGGGCGGCGTCGAGCACGGGGCCAGGCTCACCCTCCTCGATCGCTTCCTGACACTCCGCCAGCAGGCCGTTCATCGCCTCGCACGTCTTGCCACGCGGCCGCTTGCCGACCGCCTCGAACACATGGTCGAGCCGCTCGATCGGCTCGTGCGAATGTTCCTTCGCATTCTTGAGCAGCTCGCGCACCTGATCGTTCTGCACCGCCTTCATGAGCTTGCTCACGGATTTGGCCGACGCCTTCTCCGCATAGTAGATGTCCTGCAGGAAGTGCAGGAATAGTTCGTTCATCGTTCGCATGTCTGGGCTCCTCGGACCGGACGGCATCGACCGGCACGCCGGCAAACGCCGCGAAGCGGGCTAGGTTCGCGTCGGCGGCGATCAAGCAGGGTATCCTTTCATGAGAGCGCGGCCGGCGCGGGACGCCCAATCGGGCCGACACATTCCTTTCTGGCCGCCGGACCGAGGCTGTACAAACCAAGCGGCTCGTTTGTTGTTTGGGTCGTGCGTCTCACTGTATTTGGAGCCTTTCGCCGTGACAGAGATACTTCGACGAGCCCGCGTGCGCGAAGGCCACCCGAACCCAGGGGGCGCCACGTGGAACGGCCTTGGCGTCAATTTCGCGCTGTTCTCGGCCAACGCGACGAAGGTTGAGCTTTGCCTGTTTGACGATGACGGGACGACGGAGCTCGAACGCATCGAGTTGCCGGAATACACCAATCAAGTGTTCCACGGATTTCTGCCCGACGCTCGGCCAGGCACCATCTACGGCTACCGCGTCCACGGCCCGTACGAGCCGGACGCGGGCCACCGCTTCAATCCGAACAAGCTGCTGCTGGACCCGTATGCAAAATCCATGGTCGGCCAGCTGGAATGGAACCCCGCCGTTTTCGGCTACACCATGGAGACGACCGACGATCTGACCTTCGATGAGCGCGACAGCGCCCCGTTTATGCCGAAATGCCGGGTGATCGACTCCGCGTTCACCTGGGGCGACGACCGACCGCCACGCACGACGTGGGACCAGACCGTCATCTACGAACTCCACGTCCGCGGCTTCACCAAGCTAAACCATGATCTCCCGGAGGGATTGCGCGGAACCTTCCGGGGACTCACCGATCCATCGGTCATCCGACACTTGAAGTCGATTGGGGTCACGGCCGTCGAGCTGCTGCCGATCCACTCATTCGTCAACGACGACTACCTGCTCGACAAGGGGCTGACAAACTTCTGGGGCTACAACACCATCGGCTACTTCTCACCGGTCCGCCGTTACGCGAGCGTGCCGGATTTCGCGTTCGCGGAGTTCAAGGAGATGGTCTCCCGCCTGCACGAGGCGGGTTTGGAGGTCATCATCGACGTCGTCTACAATCACACGGCCGAGGGCAACGAGAAGGGTGCGACGCTCTCCTTCAAGGGCATCGACAACGCGAGCTACTATCGCCTGATGCCCGATCAGCCCCGCTACTACATCAACGACACCGGCACCGGGAACACGGTCAATCTCAGCCATCCGCGCGTGATCCAGATGGTCACGGACAGCCTGCGCTACTGGGTGGAGGAGATGCATGTCGATGGCTTCCGCTTCGACCTCGGCACCATTCTAGCGCGCGAACCATACGGCTTCGATCAGCAGAGCGGGTTTCTGCGCGCGGTCGGCCAGGATCCCGTGCTGTCGCAAGTGAAGCTGATCGCCGAGCCTTGGGATTGCGGCCCAGGCGGGTATCAGGTGGGCGCCTTCGCGCCGGGCTGGGCCGAATGGAACGATCGCTTCCGCGACGTAGTGCGAAGCTTTTGGAAGGGGGACGAAGGCATGCTGCCCGAGCTCGCGACGCGGCTCACCGGCTCGGCCGACAAGTTCGCCTGGGGCGGGCGGCGTCCGTGGTCGAGCGTGAACTTCATTACCGCCCATGACGGGTTCACCTTGAACGACGTCGTCTCCTATGACGACAAGCACAATGAGGCCAACGGCGAGGGCAATCGCGACGGCACCGACAACAATCATAGCTGGAACCACGGCGTGGAGGGGCCGACCGACGATCCGGAGATCCAGCAGCTGCGCGAGCGCCAGAAACGCAACCTGCTGGCGACCTTGATGCTGTCCCAAGGTCTGCCAATGATCGTGGCCGGTGACGAGTTCGGGCGGACACAGAACGGCAACAACAACGCGTACTGCCAGGACAACGAGATCTCGTGGGTCCACTGGGAACACGGCGAGGCAGGCTCGGCGCTCATCGGGTTCACGCGCAAGATCGCCGCCATCCGCCGCACCTTCCCGATCCTGCGTCGCGAGCGGTTCCTCACGGGCTCCTACAACGAAGCCCTGCAAATCAAGGAACTCACCTGGGTAAATCCGGACGGCACCGAAATGTCGGCGGAGAACTGGCAGGACGCCGCCGCGAAGTGCGTGGGACTGATACTCGATGGCCGGGCGCAGCCGACCGGCATCCGCAAGCGTGGAATCGATCGCACGCTGATGTTGATCATGAACGCCCACCACGACCTGGTCGGGTTCACCCTCCCGCAAGTGACCGGCGGCACAGGCTGGCTGCTTCTCGTCGATACCAACCAGTTAAACCTGGACGGCTTGCCTCGCTTTGATTTCGGGCACGGTTACGGGGTGACGGGCCGGTCTTTGCTCTTGCTCGAACTGGAACCTGAGGAGACCGCCACCGCGGATTAGCGGCAAAGCTTGGTAAAGCCTCCGGGCCGCGAGGCCCGGAGGGCGCCTACCGCGCGCGCCACACGAGCGTCGATGACACCGCGTAGTTCCACACCACGCCGATCACCGCTCCCATCGCTCCAGCGAGCGTCCAGGTCGTGTGTTCCTGATACAGCATGCGCGCGATGCCAACATTGGCGACGGCGCCGATGCCACATACCACCATGAAGAGCAGGAACCCACGCCAAAGCCGGGGACCACGCAACCGTTGGTCGCGGTAGGTGATCTGGTTGTTAAGTTGAAAGTTGAACGCCATCGCCACGACGGTTCCCGCCACCTGCGAGGCCGCGAAAGGCTGATCGAACCACTGGCCGAGGGTAAGAACGGCCAGATGCACCAATACCCCGAGCCCGCCCACGAGCGCGAATGAGAGGAACCGGAGTGGCAGGATCCCGCCCACGCTTTTGTCGATCAGCAGGGCGGCAAACTGTGTCAGGACCTGTACGTCGAGCTTGCTTTCGCCGGCCTGACGCTCACGGAACTGAACGGGTAACTCGATGATCCGCAATGGCCGCCGCGCGGTCAGCACGAGGTCGAGCAGAATCTTGAAGCCGCGCGCGGTCAGCCCCGGCGCCAGTTGCTCAAACAACGGACGCGGCAACATGAAAAAGCCGCTCATGGGATCGGTCATCCGCACCGGCAGCAGGCGCTGGGCGAGGCTGATGCCGGTTTCGGACAACCGGTGCCGCCACGCCGAGGACAAGCCCACCGCATCGCCGCCGACGGCATAACGGCTGCCAATCGCCAGATCGCACTGGCCGGCGCGTAACGCTCCGAGCATGTCGGACAGGCGCTTCTCGTCATGCTGCAAGTCGCCGTCCATCACGGCGACAAACGCGGCCGAGGAGGACAGCGCGCCTTCCGCCACGGCGGAAGCTAGCCCCCGCCGGCCGATGCGGCGGATGCAACGCACCCGCGGATCGAGTTGCGCGATGCGCCGCGCTTCCGTCGCCGTCCCATCGGGGCTGTCGTCATCGACGAACACCACTTCCCAGGACACGTCGCCGAGCGCGGCGTCGAGCAAACCCACAAGAGGCTCGACGTTCGCACGTTCATTATAGCAGGGTACAACGATCGTGAGCTCGACCGCTCGCGCAGGCTCCGGCGCGTTCACTACAACCGGGCCCGGGTAACCCGGTCGCTTCGTCTCCCGAAACTGCGCCATCCCGGAGACGGTATGCATGCTTCGTTCGTCTAAGCTGCCCGACATCGTGCCTCCTGGGCTGCAGTCGCGCGCTGCATCGCGTTAAGCTATCGCGAAATCGACGCGGAGCTGATTACGGGCCTGCGAGCTTCGGCACGGCTTTTCGTCAGCCAGACCAGCAAGCCAAGCAGCAGCAATACGCCAAACATCATGTGCGATTGTAAGAAGTTCAGACGAGTATCCGCGAACGCCGCTGTCACCCCGAAGAAGTTCGCGCAAAGGGAGAAGGCTCCCGCGAGCAGTATATACGGAGCGGGACCGGCCCGGCGGGCTTGCAACGCGAGCAGCGCGAGCAGGAACACGACTGGCAGAAAACCGAAGTGGTGCTCGTACGCCACGGGAGAAGCCAAGGTGAACCCGATCAGCGCAAAGCTGAAGTCAAGCGGCCCGGCCGCGGCTCGCCACCGATATACCAGCACAAGCGCGATCAGCGCGACCGAACTCGCCACGGTCGCCGCGTGCACACGAGCATCATAGGTGATCTGCGTGTGCGTGCCGTCCCACTCCAGGTTGTTGCCGATGAACAGCATTCGGTTGAGCAGGCCGTTAACGGACTGGTTGGCAAAATAGCTTTCCCCGCGACGGGACAAAAACCCAATAAGGTCAAGATAGTCCGCGTGCACTTGCCAGCCGAACATCGCGAGAGACGCCACGGCGAACACGCCTCCGGTCACAACGAGCGCCACGACGAACCGCCATTCGCGGCGGAGCGCGGCCCAGACAACCAGCAGCCCGAGCGGCGGCTTGACCACGCAGACGAGGCCGACGAGCACACCCGCGGTCGCCTTCAGCCCGAGCAGCCACGCGAGCACGGCGAGCATGAGCAACAGGGTAAGCCAAGTCTGGATCTGGCCCACCCTCACCCCATGCATGAAGGGGAAAAACAAAACCGTCGTCACAACGCAGACGGCAGCCGTGAGGACGATCTCAACCGGGCGCAGCCGCATTCCTTCCCGCGCGAACGCGATAACCGCGGTCGCGGTCAGGATCGCCATCGCGATCGGTACCAGCCACCATGAAACGGCGTTCATGGCAATGGGCGATCGCCAGTCCAGCAATCCCAATCGGTCCGTCAGCACCACGGGCACAAGGCTGGTCGGCGGATAGATGAACTGAAACGCGGAATGGTAATAGGTCTGCTCGTAAAGCCCGGCTGTGCCGTGAGCCGTGATGTAGCGCAGCGCATCCCCGATCGCGATCCAGCTGTCGCCCCAGTTCTGATCACGGCGCAGAATCCAGCTTCGAATAGGGCCGATGGTTGTCGGCCAGCCGAACGCCTGCATGGCCAGCGCGGGAACGAGAACGAGCCCGACGACGCTTACCACGGACGTCAGCAGCAGATCGGTCGTTTTACTGCGCAAGAGGTTCCATCTGTTTTGCAGGGAAAAGCGGCAAGCCAGTGCGCCGGCTGGCGCACCAAAACCGCCCGAATGGGCGGGCGGGTATGGGACCCGTGGGCGTTGCTGGACGGCCACGATCCGCGCCGGAGCTTTTCCACTTTTCGCCGAAGGACGCAATCAACTTAGGCGCGCAACGAGCCGAGTTCACGCAAAAAACAACGCGCACTCGGCTCATGCGAGCCGGCGAAGCGGGCGGTCGTCCCAGGGAAGGGTTGCGGGGGCAGGATTTGAACCTGCGGCCTTCAGGTTATGAGCCTGACGAGCT
>CAXUIE010000061.1:0-12707 GCA_964250825.1 uncultured Acidisphaera sp.
GCCCTCGCTTTATCCGGTGGTCGTCAACGCCAAGATGCCGTTTGCCGGCAAACGCGACCGCGCGCCGACGAGGGCCCACACTTAGCGCAAGCGGGATCCGCGGCCGCTCGTCAGACAGTCGCGGCGAGCCGCCCGACGTCCGCCAGAACGGCCAACCGCTGTTCGCGCGAGGCTCGCGCGCCGATGGAATACGCCGTGACGACGAGCGGGGCGTGGCCGGGCGGCCATATCACCGCGACGTCATTGGTCGCGTTGTTTTCCCCCGAGCCAGTCTTGTCGCCGATGCGCCAGCCTCCCGGCACACCGGCCCGCAAGCTCGTGCTGCCGGTTTTGCAGGCGACGAGCCACGCCGTCAGTTGATCGCGCGACGGAATGGACAAAGCCTCGCCGAGCACGATCCTGCGCAGGGTCGCGAGCATGGCTGCGGGCGTCGTGGTGTCCCGCGGATCACCTGCCTTGGCCTCGTTCAGCTCCGGCTCCCGACGATCGAGGCGTGTCGTGCCGTCCCCAAGCGAGCGCAGGTAGGCCGTCAACGCCGCCGGCCCGCCGAAGCTGTCGAGCAGCAGATTTGCCGCCGTGTTGTCGCTCACCGTCAGCGCTGCTTCACAGAGTTCACCCACCGTCATGCCACTCCCGTCCGCGTGGTCTTCGGTGACGGGCGAATAGGGGACCAGATCACCCCTCGCATAAACGACGCGACGGCCGAGGCTCTCCATTTCGCGGTCAACCCGTGCCAGTACGAAAGCGGCAGCAAGAAGCTTATGCGTGCTGCATAGGGGAAAGCGCTCATCGCCCCGATGGGCGATCGCCTTGCCGCTCCCGGTGTCGAGGATCGCGACGCCGAGACGGCCGCCATGCCTTTGCTCGAGCCCGGAAAGCAATTCTTCCGCCGGCTCGCTGGCGGCGGCTCGCAGACCCCACAGGACCGACCCGGCCAGCAGCCCGCTCGACAATGCCCGGCGCGACACGAACGGCATTCAGGCTCCTTCCTCACCGTCGCTCGCGAGCTTCGGCGGCCGCGGCGGCAGATCACCCCGTTGTGCTTCGAATGACGTTCGGCTGGCGAGGAGAGTGCTTTACTTAGAGAGCAAAGCCAAGAAGGGGAGGCAAGCGCAATGCCGCAGGCGCGCTGGACCATGATCGTCCTCTGCTGTCTCGCCAACACGATCAACTACATCGACCGCGCCAACCTCGCCGTCGCGGCGCCGGTGATGCAGCGCGAGTTGGCGATCGACGCCGCCCTCATGGGGGTGATCCTCAGCGGATTTTTCTGGACCTATTCAGTGATGCAGATGCCGTTCGGCTGGTTCGCCGATCGGGTCGGCGCGCGGATCTCGCTCGCTCTGGCCGTGGTCTGGTGGTCCGTATTCACCTCGCTCACCGCCGTGGCGCGGAGCTTCGAGACCCTGCTGGGCTGCCGGCTGCTGCTGGGCGTGGGCGAGGCGGGGGCCTACCCGTCCTGCGCCAAGGTGACCGCCAACTGGTTCCCGCGCAGCGAGCGGGGCCTGGCCAGCAGCATCTTCGACAGCGGATCGCGCATCGGCTCGGCCCTTTCCTTGCCTCTGGTCACCTGGCTGATCGGCCGCTTCGGCTGGGAAACCTCCTTCGTCGTGACCGGCCTGCTCGGGATCGTTTGGGCGGTGGTCTGGGTCGTGATCTACCGCGACCCGGAGCGGCATCGCTCGGTGACACCCGAGCAGCTCCGCCGGTTGCAGGCCGAACGGGGAACGCCGCAGGCGGCCGACGCCCCGAAGGTGCCGTGGCTCTCCTTGTTCCGCTACCGCACGATCTGGGGGATGATGATGGGGTTCTTCTGCCTCAATTTCGTCATCTACTTCTTCATCACCTGGTTCCCGACCTACCTCGTTCAGGCGCGCGGCTTCTCGCTCTCGCAACTCGGCACGCTTGGGGTGCTGCCCGCGCTTGTCGCGATCCCCGGCGGCTGGCTTGGCGGCTTCACATCTGACGCGCTCTATCGGCGCGGCTGGAGCCTGACGGCGGCGCGCAAGGTCTGCCTGGTGGGAGGCATGCTGCTGTCCTCGGCGATCACCCTGTCGGCCGTCGCCCCTAATGTCTACGTGGCCCTGCTGTGCTTCGCGGTGTCCTATGCGAGCCTGGCTTTCACGGCGGCCAGCATCTGGTCGTTGCCGGGGGACGTGGCGCCGAGCCCCGCCCACGTCGCCTCGATCGGCGGCATCCAGAACTTCGCCTCCAACCTCGCCGGCATCCTCACCACGACCTTCACGGGGGTCATGCTCACGATCACTAGGGGCTCGTTCTTCGTGCCGCTGACCGTTGCGGGCGGCTTCTGCATCCTGGGCGCCGCGATCTATCTATTCGTCGTGGGCCGGATCGAGCCGTTGCCGCCGCTGACGCACGGCGTTTCCGCCCATCGTACGAGGGTGGCCGAGTAGTCCGGAGGTTTGTCATGCTTCATCACTATCACCCGCCGGTGGACGGCTACGTGGGGAGTTGGGTGGGGCGCGCCTGGCTTCCGGGCCCGAGCGGCGGACCGGCGGTGGTCGCCGTGCGCCCCGACGGCGTGTTCGACGTGACGCGGTCCGCCGCCACCACCAGCGCGCTGTTCGACCTTGCGGACCCGGCGGGTTTCCTGCGTTCGGCCGCGGGCGAGCGGATCGGCGACGTCGAGGAGTTGCTGCGCAACAGCGACGGGGCGCACCAGGACGCGTCCCGGCCGTGGCTCCTCGCGCCGATCGACCTGCAGGCGATCAAGGCGGCGGGGGTCACGTTCGCCGCCAGCCTCCTGGAGCGCATCGTCGAGGAGCACGCGAAGGGCGATCCGGCCGCCGCCGAGGGCGCGCGCGAGGCCCTGGTCGCGGAGATCGGCGTGGATCTCTCGAAGGTAAGGCCCGGCTCGCCCGAAGCCGAAAGCCTCAAGGAGGCCCTAGTCCGGCGCGGCCTATGGTCGCAGTACCTTGAAGTGGGGATCGGGCCGGACGCCGAAGTGTTCACCAAGGCGCAACCGATGTCGGCGGTGGGCTTTGGGGCGGATATCGGCGTGCACCCCAAATCCGCGTGGAACAACCCCGAGCCGGAGGTGGTGCTCGCCGTTTCCAGCGGCGGCCGCATTGTCGGCGCGACGCTCGGCAACGACGTGAACCTGCGCGACTTCGAGGGCCGCAGCGCCTTGCTGCTGTCCAAGGCCAAGGACAACAACGCTTCCACCGCCATCGGCCCGTTCGTGCGCTTGTTCGACGAAACCTTCTCGCTCGACGACGTGCGCCAGGCCGAAGTCGCGCTCCATGTTGAAGGCACGGATGGCTTCGTGCTCGACGGGATGAGCGCCATGCGCGAGATCAGCCGCGACCCGGAGGACCTCGTCAGCCAGACCATCGGCGCCACCCATCAGTACCCGGACGGGTTCGTGCTGTTCCTCGGCACCATGTTCGCGCCCACCAAGGAGCGCGAAGGGGGCGGCGGCGGGTTCACGCACCAGGCCGGCGACGTCGTCGCGATCGGCTCCGCGCGGCTCGGAACCTTGGTCAACCGCGTGCAGACCAGCGACCAGGCCCCGCCCTGGCGCTTCGGCGTGCGCGCCCTTCTCGCCAGCCTCGCGGCCCGCGGCGTGGTCGAAGCGGCCGCGACGGCGCGCCGCATCCCGTGAACCCTCAGGAGGACATTGTGGCACGGACGATCACCAGGATCACCGCGCACGACGTGCGCTTTCCGACCTCGCGCCACCTCGACGGCTCGGACGCGATGAATCAAGCGCCCGACTACTCGGCGGCCTACGCGCTGATCGAAACCGACGCTAATGACGGGCTGGTCGGTCACGGCATGACCTTCACCATCGGCCGCGGCAACGAGGTCTGCGTCAAAGCGATCGAGTCGCTGGCTCCGCTCGTCGTGGGCCGCAGGCTTGAGCAGATCACCGCCGACATGGGCAAGTTCTGGCGCGCCGTCGCCGGCGAAAGCCAGCTCCGCTGGATCGGGCCGGAGAAGGGCGCGATCCACCTTGCCACAGCGGCGATCATCAACGGCCTGTGGGATCTGTGGGCCAAGGTCGAGGGCAAGCCGGTCTGGAAGCTGCTCGCCGACATGGCCCCCGAGGAGGTCGTGCGCTGCATCGACTTCCGTCACATCACGGACGCGCTGACGCCTGACGAGGCGCTCGAGATCCTTCACCGCAACGCGCCCACCAAAGGCGGACGCGAGCGCGAAATGCGCGAGAAGGGTTACCCGGCCTACACCACTTCGGCCGGCTGGCTCGGCTACTCCGACGACAAGCTGCGCGCCCTCTGTCGCGAAGCGGTGGCGAACGGTTGGACCCACTTCAAGCAGAAGGTCGGCGCCGACATCGAGGACGACCTGCGCCGTGGCCGCATCATCCGCGAGGAGATCGGCTACGACCGCACCTGGATGGTGGACGCCAACCAAGTCTGGGAGGTCGACGAGGCGATCGCCCACATGAAGCGCCTGGCCGAATACAAGCCGTGGTGGATCGAGGAGCCACTCAGCCCCGATGACGTGCTAGGCCACGCCAAGGTCGCCGAGGCCGTGCGCCCCCTCGGGATTGGCGTTGCCACCGGCGAGCACTGCCAGAACCGGGTGATGTTCAAGCAGTTCATGCAGGCTCGGGCGCTGGACTTCTGCCAGATCGACGCCTGCCGCCTGGGCGGGGTCAACGAGGTTCTCGCGGTGCTGCTGATGGCTGCGAAGTTCGGCGTGCCGGTCTGCCCGCACGCCGGCGGCGTTGGCTTGTGCGAGCTGGTGCAGCACATGTCCCTGTTTGACTACATCGCGGTCTCCGCCTCGCTGGACCACCGCGTTCTTGAGTACGTCGACCACCTCCACGACCACTTCGTCGATCCGGTGATCATCCGGGACGGCCGCTACATGCCGCCGCAGGCCCCGGGATATGGCGCGGCCCTGAAGCCTGCTTCTCTCGCCGAGCACACCTACCCGGCCGGAGCGGCTTGGCGGCGCACGCCCTGACGGGCAGTTGCGTGACGCTGCGCGCCGGACATCGCTTGGCCCATCTCGCTGTCGGGTTGACGAACATGCCCACGAAGCCGGGTCACACCCTAAAGTCCCACCCGGCGCCCCAGCTCGTGCAGCCCGTGGCCGATCCGCGCCACCAGGCCGCCCCCCGAGGCGCGCTCCTCCATGAACGCGTCCAGCCGGTCGGTCGCGAGCTTGGCCTGGCTCATGCCGCCGTCCAACGCCTCGTGCGCGCGCGCCATGAGCCCGCTCTTGTTCCCAGCATGCTCCAACTGGCTTTCGAGGTGGTGGGTCAAGCCGAACAACGATGCTGCAAACCCGCTGAGCACGCCCACGGTCCGCGCCGGCTGGATGTCGGGTGCGACCGGCGCTTCCGGCAGATCGGCCCGCGGTGTGTCGCGCCACCGCAGCGCCGCCACCGGGTCGTTCGCCCCCTGCGCGCGCGCGCCGAGCGGGTGGACGCCGGGCCACAGCCCGCTCGCCATCCTGAGCAGGCTGGTGTGGTCGAACACGGTCGAGCACACGCCCGAATCGAGCATCGGCGAAACCAGAACGGCGGGCACGCGGAAGCCCAGCACGTCGAAGCCAAAACGTTCCGTATGCCCGTCGGGCGGCACCGTGCGCGGCGGCGGCACGTGGTCGTAAAAGCCGCCGTGCTCGTCATACAGCACGACGAGCAACGTACGCGCGAACAGCGCCGGATTGCTGCGCAGCGCGTTGTAGACCGAGGCGATCAGCGCGTCGCCGCGCATCACGTCGTGTGGCGGATGCTGGTCGTTCTGGTTCGGGCCGAAATAGGTAGGCTCGATGAAGACATAGGCCGGCACGTCGCCCCCTGCGACGTCATCCGCCCAGTGCGCGAAGCGTCGGTAACTGCCGAGATGCGCGAGCTGGTGCGTCAACACCAAGGATTGCGGCACGTCGCCGTAGTAGATGCGCCAGGGCACGCCTGCGTCGTGCAACTCGTCGTAGAGCGTCCGCTCGTCGTACAGGTGGAGCTTCGGGCTGAACAGGCTGCGCGGCTCCTCGGTGAAGCCGAGCGAGGTTCCGGTGTGGGCGAACAGCCGGTTCATCCAGGTCGGACCGGGCAGGGACGAGAACCACCGGTCGCAGACCACGAACTGCTCCGCCAAGCTGTGCAACGCCGGCAGGAAGCCGCGCGGGTAGTAGGCCATCACCTCCCGACGTTCCTCGTTTGTGCTGGTCGGGTACGTTCGTATGTAATCGGCGACGAAGCCTTGATTGGTTCCGCCATCGAGCTGGGCCAACGAATTGGCGAGATAGTGGTTGGGGTCGCGATCGATGTTGCGCGTGTGGGTCAGGTTTTGGCGCACTGTCCCGCCCGAGCCGTCGGGATTGGCGCGCAGGTTCGCCACGTCCACCCCGTCCAGCCCTGGATGCACTTCGGTCATACAGCCGAGCATCCGGTCGAAGCAGTTGTTCTCCATCATCAGCACGACGACGCGCTCGATCGGTGGCGGCATGGTGATCCTCGAAGAACGGGTGCGATCGATGCTACAGGCCCCGCAGACGGAGGCGAAGCAACATGGTCGAGCTGATTGCGGGGTGGATCATCGCGGCGATCTCCGCCGGCGGCTACGCCGGGGTGGCGCTGCTGATGGCGATCGAATCCGCCTGCATCCCGCTGCCGTCCGAGATCATCATGCCGTTCGCCGGGTACCTCGCCTCCACCGGCCGCTTCAGCCTGCTCTCGGCGGCGGGCGCGGGCGCCGTGGGCTGCAACATCGGCTCCACCGTCGCCTATTACGTGGGGGCCACGGGCGGACGCCGCTTCGTCGAGCGCTGGGGCAGGTGGGTGCTGCTGGAGACAGCAGACCTCGATCGCGCCGAGCGGTTCTTCGCTCGCTTCGGCACGCCGGCCGTGCTGCTCGCCCGCGTGCTGCCGGTGGTCCGCACCTTCATCGCATTTCCGGCCGGCATGGCGCGCATGCGGCAGCTGCCGTTCCAGCTCTACACCTTCGTGGGCTCCCTCGTGTGGTGCTACGCGCTGGCCTTCATCGGCATGAAGCTCGGCGCGCGGTGGAACAACGACCCTCGCCTCGCCGGCTGGCTGCACCGGTTCGACGCCCTGATCGGAGCCGCCCTCGTCGTAGCCGGCGCGTGGTTCGTCTGGACCCGCTTGCGGCATCGTCGGCGCTAGCCAGACCCGCTTGACGGGCCGTCCTGCCTCCATTACTTATCTTGTTGGTTAACTAATCGACGTGGATAGGTGGCCGAGGACTCTCTCAGTAGCACGCTGGCCGCCCTGGCGGACCCGACCCGTCGGGCCATCCTGGCGCGGCTGGCGCAGGGCGAGACCACGGTGACCGAGCTGGCCGCGCCGTTCGCGATGAGCCTGCCCGCGGTTTCCAAGCACCTCAAGGTGCTGGAGCGCGCAGGCCTGATCACGCGCGGCCGGGACGCGCAATGGCGGCCGTGCCGGCTCGAGCCCGGGCCGCTCCAGGACGTGTCGCGCTGGCTCGACCGCTACCGCCGGTTCTGGGATGGCAGCTTCGATCGCCTCGACGAATACCTGCACGAGATCCAGATCGCGGACCAAACCGCACCACGTTCCTAGGAGGACACCATGCGGCTCAACCCCTATCTGCGCTTCGACGGGCAATGCGCCGACGCCTTCGGTTTCTACCAGCGCGTGCTCGGCGGCCGGATGGAAATGATGATGCGCTATGGCGAGTCGCCGACGGCCGCTGAGACGCCGCCCGACGCGCGCGACCGGATCATGCACTGTAGCCTGGCGGTCGCGGGCGTGAGCCTGATGGGGGCCGACGGGCCGCCCGGCAGGTGCGCGCCCGCCGCGGACGGCGCGACGGTCGTGCTCGGCGTTGACACCACCGAGGAAGCCGAACGCGTGTTCGCCGCCCTTTCGGACGGCGGCGCGGTGCGGATGCCCCTGCAGCAAACGTTCTGGGCGCTCCGGTTCGGCGTGGTAGTCGATCGCTTCGGCACGTCCTGGATGATCAACTGCGAGCAGCCACCATCATGAGCGACGTCCCTGACCGCGCGCTGACCATCACCCGGGTGTTCGCCGCCCCGCGCGCGCTCGTATTCCGCGCCTGGACGGACCCTGCCCACGCCGTGCGCTGGTGGGGCCCGGAGAACTACCGAGCGGTTCGCCTGGAGATGGACGCCCGTCCCGGCGGCGCGTGGCGCGGCTGCCTTCAATCCAGCGGCACCGGCGAGGAACTCTGGCAGCACGGCGTGTTCCGCGAGGTCATGGAACCGGAGCGGCTCTGCTTCACGTTCGTCTGGGACGACCGGGGCAATCGCGGGGTCGAGACGGTGGTTACCGTCATCTTCGAGGAGCAGGACGGCCAGACGCGGATGACAATGCGCCATGACGGGCTTCTGTCCGACGCGGAGCGCGACGGTCACCGCGAAGGCTGGAGCAGCAGCTTCGACCGTCTGAGTGCCTTCGTGGGCCGTCCAGACCTCACGCTCGAACAGTGATGCCAAACCGGGTTTGCAGAATGTCGCCGAGCTCAGCCCACCGCACGCCGCGGCGCACCCAGCGGAAGTTGCGGAAGTCGATGATGGTGGAGGAGAGCCCCTCAGGGTTCGCGTATTTCGCCGTGCCGCCATCGATGGCGATCGCGGCCGCTTGCCGGATTTCCGGCTCCACGTCCGCCAGGCTGTACTTGCTCCCGGTGAGCGAGCGGTTGGCCGACGAGCCGAACACCGCCATCCCCCGCGCCGTGGCAAGGCGGGCCACCGCGTCGTGCCACGGCCCCGCGTTGATCAGCACGTCGAGCGTGCCCGCCTTGGTGGAGCTTTCGAGCACGAACGGATCGACGCGCCGGAGTAGCGGATGGTCGGCGCGGAAAGGGGCGACGATCGAGAACGGCAGCCCGTAATCCCGGACGATCACCGGGGCGATCCCGTGGTGCTCCGTCGGCAGGATGTGCAGTTCACGCGAAAGTTCCCACGTCCCGAACAGGCCAGACGGCTTATCGTAGCTGCGGTTCTTGGCGGCGAAGATCGCGCGAATGGCCTTGGGCGTCGCGCCGACCACGGCATAGGCCACATCAAGCGGCAAGATGGCGACGCCGCCCGCCTCCAAGGCATCCAGCAGCCGCGCCGCGTCGTCAGCGACGCCAGTTTCGCTCGAGATCGCTTCGTCGGGCACGCGCCATCTCCCTTGTCGGGCGGTAGCGCGCGTCAGACATCCTTGGCGCTGTCGCCGCCGGTCAATTCGTATTCCGCCCCGGTGACCATAGCGGCGGCGTCGGAGGCAAGAAAGACGGCGGCGGGCGAGATGTCGTCCGGCTGCAGCCAACCGACTTTCAAGTCCACGGTGGGGGCGCGCACCTACCAACCATTCTTCGGCGGGGGCCGTGCCGGCCGCTTCTGGCCCCGCAACCCCCAGCATTACACCAACCACATGTTATACCCCATTTACCCCCCGCCACCATCTTAGGCGCGAAGGCGCGATCGTGTTGGCGGTGCCGTTGCGGTTATCGCCGGCAGCAACGAGGATCGCCGACAGGGGTTGCTAAGATCCAGAGTAAACAGGGCGCGGGTCAGTGATAGTGGGCGCCCGGTTTCACCTTGCCGCGAAACACCCAATAGCTGAACCCGGTGTAGATCAGAATGATCGGGATCAGCACGGAAGCGCCAACCAGCAGGAACAGTTGGCTCGCCGGCGGCGCCGCGGCTTGATAGATGGAGATTCCGGGCGGCACCATCATCGGCCAAATGCTGACCCCGAGCCCAGCGTAGCACAGCACGAACCACGCCTGCGCACACAGAAACGGCGTCAAGTGGTGTTCGCGTCGTAGGCCATGCCAGAACAGCCATGCGACCAGCAGCACGAGGATCGGCACGGGACTCGCGAGAACGATGTTTGGCCACGCCAGCCAGCGCAACAGAAAGCTTTGCCCGAGCAGCGGCGTCCAGACGCTCACTGCGACGATCATCGCCAGCATGGCGACCGCCAGAAGACGGGCGCGGGTGCGAGAGCGCGCCTGCAGCGCGCCTTCCGTGCGCCAGATCAGCCAGCACGAGGCTTGCAGCGCATAGCCGATGACGAGCGCCACCGCGCACAAGACAGAGAACGGCGTCAGCCAATCCCACCAGCCGCCGGCATAGGCGCGCCCCACGACGTGAACGCCCTGCAGCAGCCCGCCCAGGGTCAGCCCCTGCGCCATCGCCGCCCCGAACGAGCCGAGCAGGAAGGCGTGGTCCCACAACGTCCGCCCTCGCCGGGTCGCCGCGCGGAAGCGGAACTCAAAGGCCACGCCGCGGAACACGAGGCCGAGCAGCATGGCGATGATGAGCGGATACATCGCCGGCATGATGATCGCGTAAGCGAGCGGGAACACCGCGAACAGGCCGCCGCCGCCGAGCACGAGCCAGGTTTCGTTGCCGTCCCACGTCGGGGCGGTGGTGTTCACCATCACGTCCCGGTCCTCTTCGTCCTGCTCGACCGCGAACAGGAGGCCCATGCCGAGATCGAACCCGTCCAGCAGCACGTAGGCCAGCACCGCGACGGCGATGAGCCCGGCCCAAATCGCGGGGAGGCTCATGTGGTCGCCGGATGTTCGGGACGGCCCTCGTGGAGGGACGGCCCCGGGGTGATGCCGGCGGTGCGCACGGGCACGCCCTTGGGCGGCCCGGCCTCGCCCACGGCGGGCGGGCGGGCCATCAAGCGCAGCATGAAGGTGAACCCGGCGCCGAACACGACGAGGTAGACTAGCGCGAACGCCACGATGGACGACGCGACCCCGGGCAACGCGATGGGCGAGACGCTGTCGGCGGTCCGCAGCATCCCGTACACAGTGTAGGGCTGCCGGCCGACCTCCGTCACCGTCCACCCCGCGAGGATCGCGAGAAACCCCGCCGGCCCCATCGCCACCATCGTCCGCAGCAAGGCTCCGGTCTGGTAGAGCCGGCCCCGGACCCGCTGCACCAGGCCCCAGAGGCCGACGCCCGCCATCAGGAAGCCGAGACCCACCATGATTCGAAACGCGAAGAACACGACGGGGGAATACGGCCGATCAGCGGGAGCGAAGGATTTCAAGCCACGGATTTCCCCGTTCCAGGTGTGGGTCAGCACCAGCGCGCCCAAGTGCGGGATCGCGATCTCGTAGTCGGTCGTCTCCGTTTTCATGTTGGGCCAGCCGAACAGGATCAGCGGCTGCCCCGGCGTGCTCTCGAAGTCGCCTTCCAGCGCCGCGATCTTCGCCGGCTGATGCTGCAACGTGTTCAGACCGTGCTCGTCGCCCGCGACAAGCTGGATCGGCGCCACCAGCACCGCCATCCACATCGCCATGGAGAACATGGTCCGCGCGCCCGCGTTCTGCCGGTCGCGCAACAAGTGGAACGACCCCACCGCACCCACCACGAACGCGACGGTGAGATACGACGCGATGACCATATGGAAGAAGCGGTATGGGAAGGACGGGTTGAAGATGATCGCCCACCAGTCGGCTGGCAGAAACCGTCCGTCGGCGTCGCGGGTGAAGCCTTGCGGCGTTTGCATCCACGAGTTCACTGACAAGATCCAGAAGGCGCTGAGCAAGGTGCCGGCGGCGACGAAGCAGGTCGCCATGAAGTGCAGCGGGCGGGGGACGCGGGACAAGCCGAACAGCATCACGCCGAGAAAGCCCGCTTCCAGGAAAAACGCGGTGAGCACCTCGTAGCCCATCAACGGCCCGACCACCGGGCCGGCCTTATCGGAGAACACCGCCCAGTTGGTGCCAAACTCGTAGGACATCACGACGCCGGACACGACGCCCATGGCGAAGCTGATGGCGAAGATCTTCAGCCAGTACTGGAATGCATCGAGGTAGACTTGCCGCCCGGTGCGCAGCCACAGCGCTTCGAGCACCATGAGGTAGCTCGCGAGCCCGATGGAGAACGCGGGCAGCAGGATGTGAAACGCCAAGGTGAACGCGAACTGCGCCCGCGCGAGAATCAGCGCGTCGATGCCCTGGCCCATTCAAACCGCCTCGAACATGGTTGCCGGGCACGTCTGGCACGCCGACGCGCTGAGGAAAAGCAGCGCCGGGGAGGTCTCGCTCGAACCGGATGTCGTTCCCTACGGGTCAGGCCGGACCGAACGCCGCCTCGGCAATGGCGACCGCCTTCCCATAGGAGAGCGAGAAGAACGCGTCTATGTGGTCCGCCGATCCACGCCCGACCACGCCACGCTGGTTGGAGGTCCGAGGCCGGGGCGGGATGGAAACCGAAATCGCGGTAGACACCTCGCGGATGCGCCCGCGATTGCTGGCCAGCAATCGCGATAAGCCGCTCCCCACGCTCCCGGCGCTCGGCGAGGTTCGGGCTGCGGTCGGCGAAGGCGGCCCGCTGGCCCCGGGACGCGGCCCTCCTGTCGGAGATCGCCGCGGCGTCATTCGTGCCCGATGACGGTCTGACCGCCGGCCCTCCGAGGAAGGACACTCGTTCCTCCCTTTTCCGAATGCCGAGCTTAGCCGAGCTATCGCGCGCCACAAACGCTAAGCTGGCTTAGCCGGCAACGGAACTGCCGACGCCCGTGGGCATCGCCACGGCGCTCTCGGGCATTCTGGCAGTCGTGCTTGGCTGGGAACGCCTATGCGGCTCGCTTCGCGGCTGCGGGGCGGACCTGCACGACCTGGAACACGCCCACGACCTGGCGAAGGTTGCCTTCAACGAGATGGACGACCTCGCACGGCATCGCTTCCATCGCGATCTCCACGTGCACCACTTCGCCGTTGCGGTGCGACCACATGCGGTCGGGCGTAAGG
>CAXUIE010000061.1:12717-13118 GCA_964250825.1 uncultured Acidisphaera sp.
CACCAGCCACCACGCTAGGCGAGGGATTGAAATGGCACACGTAAGCAAACCCCTGTAAAGACGGAACGCCGGCGCAAAGCGGCCCCGGCTGCTAGGCAGCCGGGCGGCTAATTCGCGTAATCTTTCCCCAGGCGTTCACGGTGTCGGACTATACCGTGAACCGGCCCGGTCTGAAAGCGAAATCACGCAGGCGGCCACTCAATCGGGGGCATCCGTGCGAGCGGGATCTGCCGGACCGATAGCATGCCGTCCCGGAGGGTCAGCGGCACCTCGACCTCAGAAGGGCCGCTCCCGGCCGGCGCCGACGCGCTCAGCGCGGCGACGGCCTTCACCGCCAGCGCCGTCCGGGCGGTGATCGCGCCGCCGGCCGCCAGCCCATGCAAGGCTTACGCGGAACCCAC
>CAXUIE010000062.1:0-13079 GCA_964250825.1 uncultured Acidisphaera sp.
TCGGCGCACGACTACTTCATGACCAACCCCTCGCTGTCCGGTCGCGGCTCCGCGCTGCACGGCACCCTGGTGGCGGCACCCGTCCCCGTGCACCGCCGCCCGGACCGGGTTTCGCAGGACTAGCCGATGCGGTTTGAGCCTTTCGGCGACGCGCGCCGCTGCGCGGTGGTGGACCTTGGGTCCAACTCGGTCCGTTTGGTCGTCTACGAGGGGGAAGGCCGCAACCCCGGCGCCATCTTCAACGAGAAAGCGGTGCTTCGCCTCGGCCGAGGCCTGCAGGCGACCGGCCGCCTCAACGAGGAAGGAGTGGCGCAGGCGCTCACCGTGATGCGGCGCTACCGCGCGGTCGCCGAGGCGATGGGGGCGGGACCGCCCGCGGTGCTGGCGACCGCGGCGGTGCGCGACGCCCGCAACGGCCCGGACTTCGTGCGCAGTTTGGAGAATGGCCTTCCTGGAGTGACGATCACGATCCTATCCGGCGCCGAGGAGGCCGCCTATGCGGCGGAAGGCGTGCTGTGCGGCATACCCGACGCGGACGGGATGCTGGCCGATATCGGCGGCGGCTCTCTCGAACTCGTGCGGCTCGATCGCGGCACGCCCGGCCCGGCTCGAACGCTCCCTCTCGGCGTGATCCGTCTCGCCGACCGCGCCGACAGCAACGTGTCGGCCGCCCGCGACATCGTGGAGGCCGACCTCGCGAGCGTGCCCTGGCTGGCCGAAATCACGGGGCGCGACCTGTATCTCGTCGGGGGATCGTGGCGCGCGCTCGCGCGCATCCGCATGGCGCAAACGCAATACCCGCTGGCGATGGTCCACCATTACGCGATGGGCCGCGAGGAGGCGCGCGACTTCGCCACGTCCATCGCGACTGCCGGCCGGCGCGTGCTCGAACGGATGCCCGCCATGCCGCGACGGCGCATGGACGATCTGCCCTTCGCGGCGACCGTGCTGCGCCGGCTGCTGCGGGATGCCTCGCCCGCGCGCGTGGTGTTCAGCGCCAATGGGATGCGGGAGGGCTGGTACATGCGGCGCATCCCCGAAGCGGTCCGCCGCTTGGACCCGCTGCTCGCCGCCGGGCGGGACTACGCGCGGCGCCTCGGGCGCGACGCGGCTCTCCCGCCCGCCTTGATCGCGTGGACGGCGCCATTGTTCGCCCACGAGGACGAGCCTGCCGCGCGCCTGCGCGAGACCGCGTGCTGGATGTCGGACATTGGCAGCCACGACCATCCCGAGTTCCGTTCCGAGCAGGCGTTCCTCCGGGTGTTCCGTCAGCCCGGGGTCGGCCTCGATCACCACGCCCGCGCCTTCCTGGCACTTGCCGTCGCGATCCGGTACGAGGCGCCGGAGGACGCGGCGTTCTGCCGACCGGCCCGCGCGCTGCTGGACCTTGCGCGCGCGCGGCGCGCCGCAATCCTCGGCGGCGCCCTGCGCCTGGCCTATCTTCTGTCGGGCGGCACGCCGGACCTTCTCGCGGCCGCGTCCGTCGCAATCATCGACAACCGGCTGCTGCTTCGGCTGGACGAAGCGCGCGGCGTATTCGCGGGCGACAGCGTGTTGCGGCGCCTGCAACGTCTCGCGGGACTGATGGGGATCGATGGCGCGATCAAGGCCGCCAGTGAGGCGACGCCGTAGGAACCCGCGCTGATCCCAGCCGCGATAGCCGTTGCCTCACCGCGACTCGATGTCGCTGCAATCTATGTTAGATGGTTGGCTAGCTTATGTTTCATAATACTTGGTTGTCGTTCTCGCCAGGATGTGTTGTGTTGGCGTGTGATTGAGGCGTCACCGATTTGTTCAGGTGGAGGCTGCCTCTACTTCGAAAGGCGCACGATGAGCGTAGTGCTGTCCAACAGTCTCCGCAGCGGCCCCAGCGATCGTGGGCGATTTGGCGATTTCGGCGGCCGCTTCGTCGCCGAAACACTGATGCCGAACGTGCTGGAAGTGGAGCAAGCCTATGATGCGGCGCGAAAGGACCCCGCGTTCGACGCGGAATGGCGCCGGTTGCTACGCGATTACGTCGGCCGTCCTAGCCCGCTTTGGCTAGCCGAGCGCCTCACCAAGCATCTCGGCGGCGCTCGCGTCTACTTTAAACGGGAAGAACTGAACCACACGGGCGCGCACAAGATCAACGCGGTGCTCGGCCAGATCCTGCTGGCGCGCCGGATGGGCAAGACGCGGATTATCGCCGAAACCGGCGCCGGGCAGCATGGCGTCGCCACCGCCACCGCGTGCGCGCTCTTCGACCTGCCGTGCACGGTGTTCATGGGCGCCGTGGATGTCGGGCGGCAGCAGCCCAACGTGTTTCGCATGCGGCTGCTGGGCGCCGAGGTGAACGCGGTTGCCTCCGGCGCGGCGACCCTCAAGGACGCGATGAACGAGGCGCTACGCCACTGGGTCGCCCACGTCGCCGATACGTACTACTGCATCGGCACGGTGGCCGGGCCGCATCCGTATCCTGCGATGGTGCGCGATTTCCAGTCGGTCATCGGCGACGAAACGCGCGAGCAGGTGTTGGCGGCGGAAGGGCGGCTGCCGGACGCGATCGTTTGCGCGGTCGGCGGCGGCTCCTCCGCCATGGGGATCTTCCACCCGTTCCTGGACGACGCCGAGGTCAAGCTGTACGGCGTCGAGGCTGCCGGCCGAGGGTTGCAGAGTGGCGCGCATGCCGCCGCGATCAATGGCGGGCGGCCGGGGGTGCTGCACGGCAACAAGACCTACCTGCTGCAGAACGCGGATGGCCAGATCACCGAAGCGCACTCCATCTCGGCCGGTCTCGACTATCCCGGCATCGGTCCGGAGCATTCCTGGCTGCACGAGATCGGGCGGGTACAATACGTGACGGCCACGGACGACGAGGCCTTGGCGGCCTTCCAGGTCTGCTCGCGGCTGGAGGGCATCATTCCCGCGCTGGAGACTGCGCACGGCCTCGCCCACGTGATGAAGCTCGCGCCGACGATGGCGCTCGATCAGGTGATCGTGCTCAATCTCTCGGGTCGCGGCGACAAGGACATCTTCACGGTCGCCCATCATCTCGGGCAAGCCCTGTGAACGCGGGCGTTCCAAGTTGAACCGAACGGGCCGAATCGCCACGCGATTCTCCCGTCTGCGGGCGGAGGGGCGGGGCGCCCTCATTCCGTTCGTGGAGGCTTATGATCCCGATGGCGCGACGTCGCTCGAGATCATGCGTGGGCTGCCCGCCGCGGGGGCCGATCTGATCGAAATCGGCGTGCCGTTCACCGACCCAGCAGCGGACGGGCCGACGATACAGGCCGCTGGCCAACGGGCCTTGGCCGCGGGCGCCACTGTCGCGGGCACGCTCGCCATGGTCGACGCCTTCCGCGACGCGGACAAGGAGACCCCTGTCGTTTTGATGGGTTATCTAAACCCCATCCTGGCTTACAGCCCCGAGCGATTTTGCCGTGATGCCGCTCGCGCCGGCGTCGACGGCTTGATCGTTGTGGACATGCCGGCGGAGGAATCGGACGAGCTCGACCTCCATATTCCTGCTGCGGGGTTGGACTTGATTCGGCTGGTGGCGCCGACGACTGACGAGAAGCGGCTGCCGCTGGTTCTCGAGGGGGCGACCGGATTCGTGTATTACGTGTCGGTGACAGGCATAACGGGAACGCGCTCGGCCGCGAGCGCAGATTTGCGTCGGGCCATACCGCGCATCCGCGCCTACACGGACCTGCCGATTGCCATCGGCTTCGGCCTTCGCACGCCCGAGCAGGCTGCCCAAGCCGTATCGCTTGCCGATGCAGCGGTGGTCGGATCGGCGCTGATGGATGCGTTGGCCGCTTCGCTCGACGACGCGGGTCGCGCGCGGCCGAACAGTGTCACGCACGTGCTGAGCCAGGTGCGCGATCTTGCCGCCGCCGTTCGGAACCCGAGCCGTCCGACCCGGGAGCTTGTCGTAACGTCTTGACCCAATCATTCGGCACGGCGGCGGCGGCCAAGCTCGGCGTGTCATAACGCCGCCTCCGTCCCGCTACCGGTCTCGTGAGGCATTCTCATACTTCCGCGAAGAAGTCTCGCTTGTTCCTGGGTTGGCGTAGCCGTAGGTTCGGATGAATGAAAAACGGGGAGGACCGTAGAACGAGCAGCCCGCGTACACGATGATTGTTCTCGAACGGCAACACGCGCGATCGGGAAGGCCGACTGGTCACCTGCGAGCACGGTACCCGCCGCGTGACCCGTACCGAACTGGACGGTGCTATCACCGTGCTCGCCGAGCGGTGGGAAGGCAAGCGACTGAACTCGCCCAACGACGTCGTGGTGAAATCCGACGGCACGATCTGGTTCACCGATCCGCGCTACGGCCTCGATTCGTATTTCGAGGGTGGCCGCGGGGAAAGCGAGATTGGAAGCTGCAATGTGTACCGCCTCGATCCGCGCGACGGCTCGCTCCAGGTCGTTGTCGATGACTTCTCCCGGCCCAACGGCCTCGCCTTTTCTCCGGACGAGAGAGTGCTCTACGTCGTCGATTCCGGGCGTTTTCCCGATCCCAACGGCCCGCACCACATCCGGAGATTCGACGTCACGCAGGGGGGCACGTTGCGCAACAGCCGCGTCCTCATCGAGGTCTCGCCGGGCCTCCCCGCCGGGCTCCGGCTCGACGTGGAGGGCAACATCTGGTGCAGCGCCGCCGATGGCGCGCACTGCATCACTCCCGGCGGCGAACTGATCGGCAAGATCCGGACGCCGGAGATATGCGCCAACGTCGCGTTCGGCGGCCCGCGCCGAAACCGGCTGTTCCTGTGCGCCTACACGTCGATCTACGCCGTCTATCTTGATGTCGTCGGCGCGCAGCGACCTTGAGCGGCAACAACCAGCGCCATCGGGCTGATGGAGACAAGGGCATGAGACTGCAGGATCGCGTGGCCGTCGTCACGGGGGCCGGGCGGGGCATCGGAAAAGCCACCGCCGAAGCGATGGCGGCGGAAGGCGCGCGCGTCGTGGTCGCTGACCGCGACGAGGCCGGGGCAAGACAGACCGCCTCCGAGCTGGGAGCGAGGCCGATGCTCGTCGATATCGGCGATCCGCAGTCGGTGGCGGAGCTGTTCGACACCGTGGTGGAGCAGTTCGGCCGCATCGACATCCTGGTGAACAACGCGGGCGTGGGCATCACCCGGCTCGTGGTTGACACGGCCCTCGAGGACTGGGAGCGCGTGATCCGCATCAACCTGACGGGCTCGTTCCTTTGCTGTCAGCGGGCGGCGCGGCAGATGATGCGCCAGCGCGGCGGGCGGATCGTGAACATCGTCTCGCTCTCGGGCCAGCGCGGCGGCGTCGGGCGCGGCGCGTATGGCGCCTCCAAAGCCGGGCTCGACGTGCTGACCAGGATCTTGGCGGTGGAGCTCGCGGATTACGGCATCAACGTCAATGCGATCGCGCCCGGCCCCATCATGACCGAGGTGGCGCGCGAGATGCACACCCAGGAGACGCGCGACGCCTATCACCGGCTCACGCCCCAGCGGCGCTATGGCGAGCCGCACGAGATCGCCAAGACGGCGGTTTTCCTCGCCTCCGACGACTCCACCTACATCACCGGCCACACGCTGAACGTGGACGGCGGCTTCCAGGCGGCCGGTCTGATGTTCGAGTTCGATCCCCAGAAGAGCCGGTCGCTTGGCAGCGCGGGGGAGTAGCAACAATGGCGGACAGGCTAAAGGACAAGGTCGCCCTCGTCTTCGGCGCCGGTTCGGTCGGGCCCGGCTGGGATAACGGCAAAGCGACGGCGGTGCTGTTCGCGCGCGAGGGCGCGAAGGTCATGGCGGTCGACATAAACCCGGCCGCCGCCGAGGAAACCCGCGCCATCATTGCGGGTGAGGGCGGCAGCTGCGACGCCGCGGTCGCGGATGTCACCAAATCCGACCACATCCGCGCCGTGGTGGATGCGACGATGCAGCGCTACGGCCGCATCGACGTGCTGCACAACAATGTCGGCATCACCGAAATGGGCGGGCCGGTGGAGCTGTCGGAAGAAGGCTGGCACCGTGTCCTGGACATCAACGCCACCAGCATCTTTCTCACCTGCAAGCACGTGCTGCCGGTGATGGAGCGGCAGGGCAAGGGTGCGATCGTCAACATCTCCTCGATCGCCGCGATCCGCTACACCGGTTATCCGTACGTCGCGTATTACGCGGCAAAGGCGGCGGTGAACCAGTTCACGGTGGGGCTCGCGCTTCAGTACGCGAACAAGGGCATCAGGGTGAACGCGATCATGCCGGGGCTGATGAACACGCCGCTGATCCATCAGCAGATCTCGGGCCAATATCAAACCGCCGAGGACATGGTCCGCGCGCGCGATGCGCTGTGTCCGACCGGCAAGATGGGCACCGGCTGGGATATCGCCCACGCGGCGCTGTTCCTCGCCTCGGACGAGGCGAACTACATCACCGCCGTTTGCCTCTCGGTCGATGGCGGGCTGCAGGCCAAGGTGGGCTAACCCCATGAGCGCGGGACGCATCGAAGCCGACTACCTCCTGGAGACCTGCTATCCGCCGCAGGCGGCGGCGGAGGCCATGGCGGGCGAGCAGTCGAGCGGCACCTTCATCCCGGTTCCCGGCGAAACGCCCGAGCTGAAGGCGCGCGCGGCCGCCCGTGTCGAACGGCTCGACATCGTGGGTGAGACCGCCGCCCCGTCCCTCCCGGGCGCACCGTCGGGCGGCGGCGGGGCGCAGCGCTGGACGCAAGCGCGGGCGACACTCTCCTGGCCGCTCGGCAATCTCGGTCCCTCGCTGCCTAATCTCATGGCGACGGTCGCGGGCAACTTGTTCGAGCTGAAGCAGCTGTCCGGCCTGCGTCTGCTCGACATCCGCCTGCCGGACGCCTTCGCCGCCGCCTATGACGGCCCGCAATTCGGCATCGACGGCACGCGCCGCCTCGCCGGGGTGCGGGACCGGCCGCTTCTCGGCACCATCATCAAGCCGAGCGTCGGGCTCGACGCCGAACAGACCGCGTCGCTCGTCGCCACCCTGGCCGATGCGGGGATTGACTTCATCAAGGATGACGAGCTGCAAGCCGACGGGCCGATCTGCCCGTTCGAGGCGCGCGTGGCGGCGGTGATGCGGGTTGTCCGCGACAACGCCGAGCTCACCGGCAAGAAGGTGATGTACGCCTTCAACCTGACCGGCGATGTGGACGAGATGCGCCGTCGGCACGATGTGGTCGCAAGCCACGGCGGCACGTGCGTGATGGCGAGCCTGAACTCCGTGGGCCTGGCCGGTCTCATCGCGCTCCGCCGCACCTCGTCGCTGCCGATCCACGCCCATCGCAACGGCTGGGGCTGCCTGTCGCGGCATCCCATGCTCGGCTGGTCGTATCCGGCCTGGAGCAAGATCTGGCGGCTTGCCGGGGCCGACCACATGCACGTCAACGGTCTCGCCAACAAGTTCTCCGAACCCGACGACAGCGTCATCGAGTCGGCGCGCTCTTGTCTCACGCCGATGTTCGCGACCAAATCCTGCACGGTGATGCCGGTCTTCTCGTCGGGACAGACCGCGCGGCAGGCGCCCGGAACGTATGACGCGCTGCGGTCCGTCGACCTGATCTACTTGGCCGGCGGCGGCATTCTCGCCCATCCGGACGGGCCGGCCGCGGGCCTCGCGAGCCTGCGCCAGGGCTGGGAAGCGGCGGTCGCCGGCATCCCGCTCGATACCTACGCGCGCGATCATGAACCGCTTGCCCGCGCGCTCGCGGCGTTCGCATGAGCGGGGCGCCGAACTGCCGCCTCGTCTTCTACGGCGACGATTTCACCGGCTCGACGGATGCGCTGGAGGTGCTGGCCTTCGCCGGGTTGCGCTGCGCGCTGTTCCTCAAGCCGCCACAGCCGGAAACCTTGGCGCAGTTCGCCGAACTCGATGCCGCCGGCGTGGCCGGGGACAGCCGCGGCATGACCCCGGCGGAGATGGAAGCGACCCTACCGGCCGTGTTCGACGCGATCGCCTCGGTGGGCGCGCCGATCGTGCACTACAAGGTGTGTTCCACCTTCGACAGCTCGCCAACCATTGGCAGCATCGGCCGGGCGATGGAGATCGCGCGGCGCCGGTTCTCGTCCGGGTTCATTCCGATCGTGGCCGGCACGCCGGCGCTCGGGCGCTATTGCCTGTTCGGCAACCTGTTCGCCCGTTCCGGCACCGACGGCAACGTTTATCGCATCGACCGCCATCCCATCATGAGCGCCCATCCGGTCACGCCGATGACCGAAAGCGACCTGGCACGGCACCTCGCGGCCCAAGGCAACGTTTCCATCGCAACGTTTCCCTATACCGGTTTCACCGAGGGCCGGGACATCGCGCTGCGGCAACTGCAAGCGCTCGCCGGTGCGCGGCCGGACGCGATCCTGTTCGATGCCGCCTGGCCCGATCATCTCACCGATACAGGCTGTCTGCTCGCTCACGAGGCGCGCCGGCGGGCGCCGGTCTTTGTGGTCGGCGGCTCGGGCGTCGAGTACGCGCTCGCGCAGTGGTGGCAGGAAGGCGAGGGGCTCGCGGAGGCAACCGGACGCTACGCGGCGATCCGGCCGGTCGAGCGGCTTTTGGCAGTGTCTGGCAGCGCCTCCAGATTAACAGCGGCGCAGATCGATGCCGCCGTGCAAGCGGGCTTCACCGAGATTCCCGTCGTGGCGCGCGAGTTGCTCGACGACGATCACTGGCGCGATACGGCCAGCGCCCTTGTCGGCCGATCGGCTGCCCTGCTTGAACAAGGCCGCAGCGTTCTGTTGCACACCGCGCGCGGCCCCGATGATCCCCGTATCGGCGAGATGCTCGATGCCCTGGTCGCGCGTGGCCTCACGCGTGAGAACGCGCGGCAAAAGGGTGGGCGCGAGCTCGGCGTACGGCTCGGGCACGTCGTGCGCCAGATACTGGCGGCCGTGCCGCTGCCGCGGATCGCAGTGGCCGGTGGCGACACGTCGAGTCAGATCATGCAAGTTCTTGAGCCGGACGCGCTGGAAGTGACGGCGCGGCTCGCACCCGGAGCTCCGCTCTGCCGCACCCTATCGCGCTCGCCCGAGAGGCATGGGATCGAGATTGCGCTTAAGGGCGGTCAAATGGGTGGCGCGGATTTCTTTCAACGCTTGCGGATCGGGTAGTATCGACTTCACGGCTACCCAGAATGCGTCGGCTTACGGCCTTCAGTTACCTGCTGGCTCAAACCAGAAGTCCAGCACGTCGCCCGTCCGCTGTTCCGCGAACTTCGTGACGACCCGCGTGCCGATTCTCAGGCGCTCCGAGGCGGCCTTCGGATCGGTGAGGTCCATGCCCTTGAAGTAGCCGCCGATCGCCGTGTCCGCGCCGTCGAGCAGGACATAGCCGAACGCATACGGCGGCGGCGGCAGGCCGCTGAACTCCGCATAAACGATGCTGAACGTTTCGATCCGGCCGTCCGGGCCGACCTCGACCCAGTCGGTCGTCGGCTCGAGCGTTTGGTCGGAGAACGCGCGCGGCGGGACCAGCACGCGGCCGGACTTGGCATCCCGCTTGCCATACAGTTTCGCGTGATCGCGGAGCTGCACGTAGAACCAGCTCGCGGTTTCGCCGAGCGCGTGGTTGTAGGTGATGTTCCAGGTCTCCTGGCGCATCAGCAGTTCCATGACCTTCCCTCCTAAGCTTCGACGACCATCGTTCCGAAGAACTGATGGTCGCCACCGTTGCCGCTCGCGATGCCGAGCCGCGCGCCCTCCACTTGACGACCGCCGGCGCGACCCCACACCTGCAAAGCGATCTCGGCCACCCGCACCATCGCCGTCACCGCGATCGCGTTCGTGCAAAGCACGCCTCCGGACGGGTTCACGGGGATAGAGCCGCCGATCCGGAAATCGCCCTCCCGCAGCATGGCGGGCGACCGTCCGAGTTCCGCGAGGCCTGCCGCCTCGATGGAATGGAACTCGGTGTTGCTGAACGGCGCATAAAGCTCCGCAACATGGACCTGGCGACGCGGATCGGTAATGCCGGCCATCTTGTACGAGCGGGCGAACGAGTTGCGCAGCGCGTAGGCGTCGGCGTGATCGGCGGTGAAGCCGTTTCCCATTCGATCGCCGATATAATACGTTTCCGAGCAGTGGCCGAGGCCGGTGATCCACACGGCATCGAGGTTGCGTTCCTTGATATACCTCTCGGACGCCAGCACCATCGCGCAGCCGCCGCTCGATTGTGGGCAGCAATCGAACAGCTTGACCGGCCAGGAAATGTAGCGCGACGCGAACACCTCCTCGCGCGTGGTTTCCTTGCGCAAATGCGCGTGCGGGTTCTTCGACGCCTGCGAGCGGTTCTTCACGACGACGTCGGCCATGTCCTCTTCCGTCATGCCGTATTTGTGCATGTAGCGGACGGCCGACATGGCCAGCATGTTGATGGTGCCGAGCGGAAGCTGGCGCTCGTAGGTCGGATCCCAGATCTTGTTGAGCACGGTCTGGCTGTCGCCGCACTCGCCGACCTTGTCCGCGCCGGCCGTCAGCACCACGTCGCAGGCTCCCGCCGCCACGTGATAGTAGGCGGCGGCAACGCTCGAGATGCCGGTCGCTCCGCCGGTGTTGATGCGCAGGAATCGCTTGTTGCGCGCACCTACCGCATCCACGCCGATTCGCTCGGCATTGCCGATCCCGACCATGGCGTCCGGGGACAGCGAGTAGACGACGGCCTCGATCCCGTCGAGATCGAGCTTGGCGTCTTGCAGCGCGAGCGTCACCGCCTCGCGCACGAGATCGGGATAGCTCGCGTCGTCGCGTCGCGAGCGGAAGTTTGACTGGCCGATGCCGATGATGCCGACGCGCTGGCTCATGCCGCCGCTCCCGCTTCGCCGCGGCGCAACACCACGACGGTTTGGTATTGCATCGCGAAGCCGCTTGCAGCGTGCGCGAGGCCGGTGCGCACCGGCTTACGCCCTGGTGCGCCCGTGCGGCCGAGCACCCGGCGGGCAATCTCGGCGATGCGGATCAGCCCCGTGCAATACACCGGGTTGAGCGACAGCGCGCCGCCCGAGAGATTGACGGGCAGCTCGCCGTCCGGTCCGAACGTTCCATTGCCGACCTGTTTCGCCCATTCGCCGCGCGGCGCCAGCCCGAGCGCCTCGTAGGCCAGCAGCTCCTGGAACGGCGTCGTGTCCGCGACTTCCGCAACGTCGACCGAACCAAGGGCTTTGGCGATCCCGGCCTCCGCGTAGGCTTGGCGCGCAGCCTCGGCAAGGGCCGGCGCTTGCGCGAGGTCGCGGTCGCCGAGAAAGCTTGGCTCGGTCGCCCAGCCCATGCCGGACACCCAGGCGACCTCGGCGATGCCACGCTCCAGGATGCAATCCTCCGAAGCCAGGATGAGTGCCACGGCTCCCGTCACCGGCGGGGCGATCATGTCCGCCTGCAGCGGCCAGGGCGGCTTGCTCCCCTTCGATCCTTCGCCGCTCGCTGTGGCGTCCGGGTAGGCGACGCCGCCATTGCGCTTGTTCTTCTCGACGATCTTGCGGGCAAGGTCGCCGACACCCGGCACTGCGGCAAGCAGCGCGTTCGCCTGCAAGGCGTGCGACGCCGCTTCGTCGAGCGGCAGGCGTCGGTGGAAATACGGGTCGGCGGCGAGGCGCTGTGCCTCGGGCAGCGGCGACGCCTCTGTTGGGCTCCAAGCCACAACCAGTTGCGTACGATATTGCCCCGAGGCGACGCGCAACATACCCATGACGAAGGCGTGTTCGCCGGCCGAAGGTGTGGAAAGGATGTCGCGGTCGACGCCACCCACCGAGCCGGATGCCGCCATGACGGAGATTGCCCGCCCGTCGTATTGGTCATTGGAGGCGACGACGATACCGTCGATGTCGTCGATGATCATATTCGCATCGCGTAGCGCCCGCTGGACCACGGCGTACAGCAGTTCCTCCAACGAGCGCTCGATGCCTGTCACTCGGGGCATGATGGCGACGCCGACGACCCCTGTTTTGGCTGTGTATGGCATGTTTATCCTGCTTTTCCGGACGCGACGATGGACGAACCGGCGGTGGTCTTGACCGGTGGCCTGCTCGCGGGCGGCCAGCCATCGATGCGGGCCGGGAACAAGGTTTGCAGGGCGCCCTCGGCGGAGACGCGGACCAGTTCGCGCCCGACGAAATGGGCAGATGCGATCGCCTCCGCAATGTCCAGCACCGGGCTCACACAGCAATCCGTGCCGGCGAAACGCCTCTTGCACTCGTCCAGCGTTTGCTGGGCGATATAGGTCGCGACCTCGGCGATTAGCGCGGTCTGCGGCAACAGCTCCGCCTGCCGCTCGATCCACGCGGGTCGCTCGGCGGCGGCGCAGAAAGCGCGCCAGAACTGTGGCTCGACGGCACCGAGCGCGACATGCCGCCCATCTCGCGTGGCGTACACCTGATAGTAGGCCGCACCGCCGTTCAGATACGTTTCACGTCGCTGCGGCACATGGCCCACCGCACCCAGCGCCGCGACCTGGAACAACTGCAGCGGCATCGGCGCATCGGCGAGTGCGAGGTCGATCTCGCACCCCATGCCGTCTCGGTCGCGCGCGCGCAGCGCTCCCAGGATCGTGATGACGGCAAACAGCGAACCCGACACATCGGCGAGCGGCGGGTCATAGAACATGGGCTGCCGATCGCCGTTGCGGTGCATCACCCCGGCCGCGGCAAGGTAGTTCGCGTCGTGGCCCGCCGCCTGCGCCAGCGGCCCGGACGCGCCGTAGCCGCTGAGCGAGCAGTACACGAGGCCGGGGTTCACCTCGCGCAACGCGGCGTAGTCGAAGCCAAGCCGCCGCATGACGCCCGGACGAAATCCTTCGATCAGCACGTCGTGCTCGGCCGCGAGGCGGCGCACCTCGGCTTTCGCCTCGGGCTGCTTGAGGTCCAGGCGGCGGACGGACTTGCCCGCGTTTACCGCGTCATAGAACACCGGCCGGTCCCTGTCGTCGCGGGGGCCGAGTTGCCGCATCGCGTCACCTGCCGGCGGTTCGATCTTGAGCACCTCCGCCCCCATGTCGGCGAGCAGAAGGCTTGCCAGCGGGCCGGGCAGGAACGCCGAAAAATCGAGCACCTTCACGCCGCGCAGGAATCGTCCGAGCCGGGAGGCGCTCACAGCACCGCCACGGGCG
>CAXUIE010000063.1:0-1246 GCA_964250825.1 uncultured Acidisphaera sp.
CCCCGCGCGGCTAGGGCGCGGCGGTGCTCTACGAGGGCACCCGACGCGACGGCACGGCGCACGCGCTCGCCTTGCGCTACGCCGCGTCCGGCGGCGTCATCGACGCGGAAATTCCGCCTCCCGTCACCTTGCCGCGCACGCGCTGGGGCGTTCCCCGCCCGACGCGAGCCGATGGCGCGGCGCGCGTGTTGCGAACCTTGGAGGACGCCCCGTTCTACAGCCGCACCGTGCTCGCGACGCGGCTGTGCGGCGAGGCGGTCACGGCGATCCACGAAAGCCTGTCGCTCGACCGCTTCGCCGCCCCGTGGGTGCAAGCCATGCTGCCGTTCCGCATTCCTCGGCGGCGGGGCTGAGCGTTCCAACTGACCAACACACCCTCTTCGATGATCGTTTCCCACCGCGTGGTGTAGGAGGCGGTTACCGCGGTGAACCTGGGTAGCAACCACGATGTTCGTTCCGGTTGCGTCTCTCCCGTCCAAGCCTGCCGTCGGACCTCGGCGCTCCTCAAGGACGCTGCGCGCCGCTACGGCGTGGCCTCTGGCCATCCTTGACAGTCGCCGCTCCCGCCGGCCTTTGGGCGGCAGGTCGGGACGAAGGAACAGGCCCTTTTGTGGCATCTCGATGCCGTCTGGGGCGTCCACCCCATCATTGGAGAACCTCGACCTTCCTGGCGGCCTTGCGCGAGGACGGTGTGGTGGCACCCGGCGTGTTCGGTGGCGCGATCAACGGCGAGTTGTTCCTCGCCTATGTCGCGCAGGCGTTGGTTCCGACGTTGCGCAAAGATGACACCGTGATCATGGACAATCTCGGCTCGCACAAGGTTCAATTGCTCGCGCAGTCTGATGAGAACAAGGGCTGATCATTGCAGCGCCCCCCAGCGCTCCACCGCGGGCTCGGCGCTCGCCCATTTCCAGCCTTGCGCCTGGCGGCAGATCGAGGCGGTGTACCAGTTGCGCGACGAGCCATCGTTGACCGAGAACACGATCTCCTTGCAGGCGGCGAGCGGCGAGGTGATCTCGCGCACCACACGCAGTTCGCCGTGCTCGTTGCCGATCGGGATGTCGTGGCGGATCCGCCAAGCCGCGGCGCGATCAGGCGGGAGATCGCCGGCGATGGCGGCGATCGCGTCCTGCTCGGCTTGCTGGCGCGTGCGCCCCACGTAATTGAACGCATACTGGGCGACCGTGTCGATCGCGATGCCGACCGCGAGCCCGACGGCGGGGTTGGCCGACGCGCCTCCGGCGAC
>CAXUIE010000063.1:1256-13040 GCA_964250825.1 uncultured Acidisphaera sp.
AGCACGGGAAACAGGGCGGCGGCGAGGAGCCATCGCCTCATTGCAACGCGCCCCAGCGCTCGGTCGCCGGCTCGGCGGACGCCCACTTCCATTCGGCGCCGTCCTGGCAAACGTTGGCGGTGTAAAAGGCGCGCCGCGGCTGACGGTTCTCGGTCGTATCGACCGAAAACACGATCTCCTTGCAAGTGAAAGCGTCCGCGCCAAAGGTGCGGACCACGACGAGATCGCCGTGCTCGTCATCCTCGATCGGGATGCGGTGGGTGACGCTCCAATGGCCGACCGCCCCGCTCGCCAAGGGGCCGGCCGCGGCCGCGATGCGGTCCTGCTCTGTCCGATGGACGTTCCGCTGCACGTATTCCAGCCCGGCGCGGGCGCCCGCCGCGACCCCAAGCCCGATGCCCGTGGTGACTGCCGGGTCGCGCGTGACCGCCCGCGAGAGGCCGGCGCCGGCGATGCCGGCAACGTCGGCCGTCGTGGCGCTCGCCAGGGCGTCGCAGCCCGCCAAGCCGAGCGTCGCGCACATCAGAGCCGCCCGCGCGAACGCCCATCCGGGTCCACTCCCCGGCAATTGTTGCCGAACCGCCACCTGCCGCCTCCGTCGCCCGTCACGGTCGCCGGCGCGGGTCGGAGCCCCTGCCGACCTTTGCCGCCATGCCTGCTGTCGGCTTAGGCCGAGTGCGCGAGTCGGTGATATCGCGCGCTCGCGTCAGGCCGGCTCGCAAGGCTGCCGAGCGCGAGGGGTTATCCCCCCCGCGCCGGCGCTTGCCGCTTCGGCGTCTTCGGTCGCAAGCTTGCCCCATAACGAAACGGGAGAACGTCCATGCCACCCGACGGCGCCCTCGCCCCCGCCAAGCCCGACCGCCTCGCCGCCCTGCCGGAACGTTTGCATCATCACGCGTTCGTGGTGCGTGACCATGAGGCCAACCGGCATTTTATTGAGGACATTCTGGGCATTCCGTTGGTCGCGACATGGTGCGAGCACACCACGGTGCTCGGCCGCCCGACCGCGATGTGCCACACCTTCTTCGGCATGGCGGATGGCGGCGCGCTGGCGTTCTTCCAGTTCGCCGATGCCGAGGTGTATCGGCTCACGCAAACCAATGAACGGCCGGCGGCGCCCGGGTTCGACCACGTCGCCTTCAAGGTGGGCCAACCCACCTATGACGAGATCGTGGCGCGCGCGCGGGCGGCGGGCCTGCCCATCGCCGAGCACGATCACGGGTTTTGCCGCTCGTGCTACGCCACGTCGCCGGACGGCTTGGTGGTGGAGTTCACCGTCGATGCGGCCGACGCCGCGGAGATAGACTCCAAGCGGCGGGCCGACGCGCACGGCGAGCTGAAACGCTGGCTGGGCGGCGATCACCGCGTCAACAACGAGCTCCGCCCGGGTCACTAGGACAACGTCATCCAGACCGGAAGCTCGCGCAAAAAAGTGAGTGAACCGCGATCCGCACGCTCCGACGTGTCCGCCTTGCGTGGTCGCGCTCTGGACGGCCTTGCTCGCGCTCAGGCGAGATCGGGCGGCGGCAGCCACAGCACTTGGCCGATGCGATCGGCCCCGCTGGCGATCATCGCCAAGCGATCGAAGCCCAGCGCGATCCCGGCGGCGGGCGGCATCCCGTGCGCCAAGGCGGCGAGGAAATCCTCGTCGAGCGGCCAGTCCGGGCCGGAGGCGGCGTGCCGGCGGGCGCGGTCGGCGGCGAAGCGCGCGCGCTGCTCGGCGGCGTCCGTCAGTTCGACGAACGCGTTGGCGAGCTCGATGCCGCAGCAGTACAGCTCGAACCGTTCGGCGACGCGCCCGTCCGCCGGGTCGCGCCGAGCAAGGGCGGCTTGCGACGCGGGCCAGCGCGTGAGGAAGGTGGGGTGCGCGCGGCCGAGATGCGGCTCGACCCGCTCCAGCAGCAGGCGAAAGAACAGATCCTCCCAGCCCTCGTCATCCCTGAGACGCGCCCCCGCCTGCGCCGCCAAGGAGCGCGCGTCGCCTTCGGTGCCGAGCACGTCCGCCCCGACATGGCGAGCAAACGCCTCGGCCACGCTCACGCGCTCGAACCGAGACAGGTCCGTGCTCACGCCCCGGCAGACGACGGAAGGCGGCAGCACCGCGCGCAGCAGCGCCTCGGTCTCGTCCATCAGCGCGGCCATGTCGGCGCCGGGGCGGTACCATTCCAGCATGGTGAACTCGGGCGCGTGGAGCACACTCGCTTCGCCATTCCGCCACACCCGCGCAAACTGGAAGATCGGGCCGGGGCCGGCGACTAGCCGACGCTGCAGGGCGAACGCGGGGCGGGGGTGCAGCCAAAGCGGCGCGCGCGCGCCGTCCGGATGCTCGCGCACCGTGGCGAAGGCGCGGAGATGCACCTCCTCCCCCGGCGTGGGCACGGCGTAAGGCGTTTCCACCTCGGTGTAGTCGCGCGCGGCGAAGAACGCGCGCGTGCCCTGAGCGAGCAGCCCGCGCCGCCGCAGGAAAGGCAGGCGGCCGGCGAGGCTTTCGGGATGCCAAGCCGGCCGCGCCAGGTCAGCTCACCTGCCGGTCGCGGCCGGCCCAGTAGCGGGCGCGCAGCTCGCGCTTGAGCACCTTGCCGGTCGGGTTGCGCGGCAGCGCGTCCACGAAATCCACCGACTTTGGCAACTTGTAGCCGGCGATGCGCGCTCGCGCGTAGGCGATGATGTCTTCGGCACTCGCCTCGCTGCCCGGCCGCAGCACTACCACCGCCTTCACCGCCTCGCCCCAGCGCGGATCGGGCACGCCGAACACGGCGATGTCGGCGATGGCGGGGTGCCCGAACAGCGCGTTCTCGACCTCCGCCGGATACACGTTCTCGGCCCCGGTCACGATCATGTCCTTCACGCGGTCATGCACGTAGACGAAGCCGTCCGCGTCCATGTAGGCCGCGTCGCCGGTGCGCAGCCATCCGCCATCGAAGAACGCCGCCCGCGTCGCGGCCTCGTTTTTCCAGTAACCTTTCATCACGCTGGACGAACGGATCACGATCTCGCCGACTTGGCCGGCGGGCACGGCCGCGCCCTCGCCGTCGACGATGCGCAGCTCGACGCCAGGCGCGGGACGACCGCACGAACGCAGCTTCCCGCGCGCCGGATCGTGCGCATCCGGCGGCGAAACGGTCCCGGTCGCGGTCGCCTCGGTGAGACCGTAGAGGTGCCAGAGCCCGGCGTTTGGGAACAGGATGCGCGCCCGGTTCACCAGATCCTCCGCGATCGGCGACGCGCCGTAGGCGAGCTTGCGAACAAAGCTGAAATCCGCGCTCGCCGTTTGCGGGTGTTGCACAAGTGCAAGGATGACGGCCGGCACTAGGATCACGAAGGTCGCCAGGTGGCGCAACAGCGCGTCGATGATCGGTGCGACCTGCGCTTCCTCAAGGATGACCGTCTTGCAGCCGTGCGACAGGCTGATGAGACCGAGGTTCGTTCCCGCGACGTGAAACACCGGCATGCAGAGCAGGGTCACGTCCTCAGCCCCGACGTCGCCCCAGCCGGCGCTTTGCGTCGCGATAAGATAGTCGATGTAGTTCCGATGCGTGAGCTCGACCCCCTTGGGCAGCCCGGTAGTGCCCGAAGTATAGAGCTGCAGCGCCGTGCCGTCCGGGTCGATCGCAGCCGCCGGATCCGCGGGCGGCGCGGCATCCCGCCATTGCGCGTAGTCGGTCCACTCGGGGTGCGCGCCGTCCAGCGAGATCATGCGCACCCTGCGCGGCAGCTGGAGCGCCGCGGCGATCGGGCCGAAGTCGCGGCCGACGAACAGGACGCGCACTTCGGCGTCGGCGAGGATGGTGATCATCTCGGGCGGGGCCAGCCGCCAATTCACGGGCACCAAGACGATGTCGGCGATGGCGGCGCCGAACAGCAGCTCGAAGAAACGATCGGAGTTCTTCCCGAGATAGCCCACCCGCGCCTGGGGATCGACCCCGAGCGCCAGCAACCCATTGGCCACCTGGCTCGCGTGCCGGTGCAGATCGCCATAGCTCGTGTTGCGATCCTCAAACACCGTCGCGGTCGCGTCCGGACGCAGGCGGGCCTGCTGACGGAGCAGGTCAGGTAACGTTCGGCAGCCTCCCAGGTCCGCCATTCCAATATCCTCCCCCTAGATCGGTCGGAATCCGTTGCGGGGGCCAACACCGCGCGGGAGGCGGGCGGCTCGGGTCAGAAGATCTCGAACAGCCCGGCCGCCCCCATGCCGCCGCCCACGCACATCGTCACCACGCCCCATTTGGCGCCGCGCCGCTTGCCCTCGATGAGCACGTGGCCGGTCATGCGCGCCCCCGACATCCCGTACGGATGGCCGATCGAGATCGCGCCGCCCGAAACGTTGAGCCGGTCGTTCGGGATGCCCAGCCGATCGCGGCAGTAGAGCACCTGGCAGGCGAACGCTTCGTTCAGTTCCCAGATGCCGATGTCGTCCACGGTCAGCCCGTGCCGCTCCAGGAGCTTGGGCACCGCGAACACCGGGCCGATGCCCATTTCGTCGGGATCGCAGCCCGCCACCGCCATCCCCCGATAGGCGCCGAGCGGCTGGAGCCCGCGTCGCTCGGCCTCCTTCGCCTCCATCAGCAACGCCGCCGACGCGCCGTCCGACAGCTGCGAGGCGTTGCCGGCGGTGATGAAGCGCCCTTCGGCCACGCGCTGCCCGCCTTTCATCACCGGTTGGAGCTTTGCCAAGTCCTCGAGGCGGGTTTGCGGCCGGTTGCCCTCGTCCTGGCGCAAGGTTGTGGCGCGCTCGGACACCGCGCCGGTTTCCTTGTCGGTCACTTGCATCTGGGTGGCGAGCGGGACGATCTCGGCGGCGAAGCGGCCTTCGGCCTGCGCCTCGGCGGTGCGCTGCTGCGATTGCAGCGCGTACTCGTCCTGGGCCTCGCGAGTGACGCCGTAGCGGTCGGCGACGATCTCGGCGGTCTCCAGCATGCTCATGTACAATGCCGGGACGCTTTCGACGAGCGCCGGATCCGTTGCCCGATACCGGTTCGCCTTGTCGTTCTGCACCAGCGAGATCGACTCAAGCCCGCCGCCGACGCCGATTTGCAGCCCGTCCTGCACGATTTCCTTGGCGACCGTCGCGATCGCCATCAGCCCGGACGCGCATTGCCGGTCGAGGCTCATTCCCGCGACACTCGCGGGTAACCCGGCGCGCAATGCCGATTGGCGGCCGACGTTGAAGCCGCTCGAGCCCTGCTGCAGAGCCGCGCCCATCACGACATCCTCCACCTCGCTCGGCCCCACCTTGCCGCGCGCCACGGCCTCGGCGATGACGTGCCCGCCGAGGGTTTGGGCTTGCGTGTTGTTGAACGCGCCCCGGTAGGCCCGGCCGATCGGCGTGCGGGCGGTCGAAACGATCACGGCTTCGCGCATGGCGTTCATTCTCCCTCGATCGGTGCTTGATGCGAGGGTTCGGCCTGGTTGTCCAGGTCCGCCGCGTCCCGCTTGCGCCCGCGCCGGAGGAAGCGCAGGACGCCCTCGATGCCCGAGCCAAGCCGCACCCTGCGAACAGCCGACGACCTCGCCGACGCCGGACTAGTCCCCGCCACGAGCCTGCCCAGGATCGCGGCGGTGGCGAAGCGATACGCCGTCGCCATTCCCCCGGCGCTGCGGACGCTGATCGAGGCGCCGGACGACCCGATCGGGCTGCAATTCGTCCCCCACCCGGACGAGCTTGTGACCGCACCGCATGAGCGCGCCGACCCAATCGGCGATGACGCGCTTTCGCCGGTTAAGGGCGTCGTGCATCGCTACGCCGACCGCGCGCTGCTCAAGCCGCTGCTGGTCTGCCCGGTGTATTGCCGGTTCTGCTTCCGGCGCGAGCACGTGGGGCCGGACGGGGGCGTGCTGACCGACGGCGAACTCGAGGCGGCCTATGCGTGGCTCGGGGCGCGGCCGGCAATCCGGGAGGTGATCCTCACCGGCGGCGACCCGCTGCTGCTGTCCCCGCGCCGGCTGCGGGCGATCGTGGCCGCGCTCGGGGCGATCCCGCATTTGCAGCTGATTCGGGTGCATACGCGCGTGCCGGTGGCCGACCCGGCGCGGCTGACCGAGGCGATGGCCGACGCGCTCGCGACGGACAGGGCGATGTTCCTCGTGCTGCACGCGAATCACGCGCGCGAGCTGACGGATGGCGCGCGGGCGGCACTGCGCCGCGTGCAGTCGCGCGCGGTCCCCGTTCTCGGCCAGTCGGTGCTGCTCCGGGGGGTAAACGATAGCGCAGAAGCGCTGGAGGCGTTGTTCCGGGCGATGCTCGTTGCCCGCGTCAAGCCGTATTACCTCCACCAGCTTGACCCGGCCCCGGGCACCGCGCGCTTTCACGTGCCGATCGCGGAGGGCCGCGCCCTGCTCGAAGCGTTGCGCGGGCGGGTGACGGGGCTTGCCTGGCCGACCTACGTGTTCGACATTCCGGGCGGCTGCGGCAAGGTGCCGATCGGGCCGGACTACCTCGGCGCGGACGGTTCGGTGCGGGACACACGGGGGGGACGGCATGTCCCTTGAGCCGAGAGGGCGCGGGCTGTAATAGCGCCCCCGCGCGGCCGGTCGGGATCGGCCCCGCCAATCAGGAGCGATCGCGATGAAGGCCGGCATCCACCCCGAGTACCACGAGATCAATGTCATCATGACGGACGGGACGCAGTTCAAGACGCGGTCCTGCTACGGCAAGCCGGGCGACACCCTGCGGCTCGATATCGACCCCAAAAGCCACCCGGCCTGGACTGGCCAGCAGCGCATCATGGACACCGGCGGCCAGGTCGCGAAGTTCAACAAGAGATTCGCCGGGCTCGGTTCGCGGACGAAGTAGCCGCTTTTTAGCACCTTCCGGGCTTCACCCCATTGAAACTGGGCAGTGGAGCGATCATCTCTCGCTGCGTCCGGGGCGCCCTGATGGGGTCTCGGGGCCTGAAGCAGGGCCGGCCCAATCGGGCGGCTCATGACATGAACCTTGCTAGCGCGGGAGGTTTTCTATGACCAGTTTCGACTTCGCTCCGTTGTTCCGGACCGCCATCGGCTTTGATCGGCTGGCGCGTCTCGCCGACACCGCATCCGCGGCCGAGGCTTCGTCCTATCCCCCATACAACATCGAAAAGACCGGCGAGGATTCCTATCGTCTGGTTATGGCCGTTGCCGGGTTTCGCCCGGAGGACCTCGATCTCACGGTAAAGGACAACACCCTGTTCGTCTCCGGCCGTGTCCCGACCGAGGGGAACAAGGGCGAGCTGCTCTACCGCGGCATCGCTGGCCGCGCATTCGAGCGCCGCTTCGTGCTTGCCGACCACATCGTGGTCGATGGCGCGGACGTGCAGAACGGCCTGCTCCTTGTAGGTTTGAAGCGGGTGGTGCCAGAGGCGCTGAAGCCACGCCGGATCCAGATCGGCGTCGCGGCCGCGCAGCCGGCGATCGCCAACGACGCGACTGGCAGCGCCGCGCAGGCGGCCTGATCGTCGGCGAACCTATCGGACCAAACGAAGGGGCCGGGCGACCGGCCCCGTTTTCGTTCCATACCCGTGACATGGACTCAGCCCTTGGGCAGCCCGAACACCGCTTCGGCGGCGCTCCGATGGCCCTGCTTGCGGCCGATGTCCGCCTCCACCCGGCTGATCTCGTCCCGCAGTTCGCCGATATAGGCCCACAGCTCGTCGATGCCGAGCGTATCGAGCCGGAGCGGCTCCAAGCGCCGTCGCGGGCGAACCGGAGCGTCCTCGTCCTCGGCCATGCGCGCCTCCTCCGTGATGAAATCGGATACATGGGCGGAGGCTCGCCTTGACCCGCCTCCGGGCGCAAGTCATATCCCTTTTTCTGCCCGCGTTCATGCGGCGCGCCCCTTCGAGCCGCGCCACGCGGGCCAAGGGTGAACGCCATGACACTTCCTTTGATGCCGAAGGCCACCGCAGTGTGGCTGATTGACAAGACCGCGCTGACCTTCACGCAAATCGCGGAGTTCTGCGGCATGCACCCGCTCGAGGTGCAGGCCATCGCCGATGGCGAAGTGGCGCAAGGGATCGTGGGATACGACCCGGTCGCCAACAGCCAGCTCACGGACGCCGAAATCCGCCGGTGCGAGGCGGACGCGAACGCGCGACTACGGCTGCTGCCGAGCACTAATCCGCCGCCGAAGCGGCAGCGCGGCGCGCGCTACACGCCCGTCGCGAAGCGCAATGACAGGCCGGATGCGATCGCCTTCCTCCTGCGGACGTTCCCGCAGCTGACCGAAGCGCAAGTCGGCAAGCTGCTCGGCACGACCAAGGACACCATCGGCAAGGTCCGCGAGCGCTCGCACTGGAACAGCGCCAACATCAAGCCGCGCGATCCGGTGATCCTTGGCCTGTGCAGCCAGACCGACCTCAACGCCGCGGTGGCGCAAGCCAACGAGCGTCTGACCCGGGAGGGCCACGCCGTCCCGCCCATGCCGGTGCCGGAGACGGAAGAAGCGGCCTGAGCGGCCGCTTGCGGGTGATGGAAGGCGGCGGCGGCATGCCCGTCGCCGCCGCCATTCAAGCCGGGTGCTGGAGGCGCGCCATCTCGGCCTTCCATCGCAGCTTCTCGAGCTTGAGGCGGGCCAGCGCGTCGCTATCCGGCCGAGGTCGCTGGTCCTCGTCGGCGATTCGTGTCTCGAGCGAGGCGTGACGCTCCTTGAGAACTTCGATATGCGATTGCAGGCTCATGGTGCCTCCATGTTCGGTGACGACCGGCCACGGCATCCGGCCGTGACGCATGACGGTAATGCCGCTCACCGGCGCTGGGCCAGTTTAATCGGCGTTAATAACGCGGCCGAGCTTCACGCCTAAGTGTATGATCACGCTATGAAATGGCCATGTTGACCGACCGCGATACGCTGCTCAGGAAGTTGCACGAACTCCGCAGCGAGCACCGCGATCTAGACACGGTGATCGCGCGTCTGTCGGATGGCGGGACAATCGATCAGATCAACTTGCAGCGCTTGAAAAAGCGCAAGCTCATGTTGAAGGACGAGATTTCCTGGCTGGAAAGCCGGCTGATCCCGGACAGCATCGCGTAATGGGCGAGCGCGCGGCTGAACAGCCACCCCTGGTCGGGTTGATCATGGGCAGCCAATCGGACTGGCCGACCCTTCGCCATGCCGCCGACACGCTGGATCAGCTGGCGGTGCCGCGCGAGGCGCGAATCGTTTCCGCCCACCGCACGCCGGACCGGCTCGCCGCCTACGCCAAGACGGCGCGGGGGCGCGGCTTGCGCGTGATCATCGCGGGCGCCGGCGGGGCAGCCCATCTGCCGGGCATGTGCGCTGCCTGGACGGTGCTGCCGGTGCTGGGCGTTCCCACGGGAGCGGCGCACCTGCGGGGTCTCGATAGCCTGTTGTCGATCGTGCAGATGCCGGCCGGCGTTCCGGTCGCCACCTTCGCGATCGGCCGCGCCGGCGCGGTGAACGCCGCACTGCACGCCACCGCGATCCTCGCCCTGTCCGATCCCGCGCTCGCGTTGCGGCTCGACGCCTTTCGGCAGGCGCAAACGGACGCGGTGCCTGAAAGCCCGGGGCCGGCGCCAGGCGAGGCATGACGGGCCCGCTGCCACCCAACGCAACGATCGGCATCGTCGGCGGCGGCCAGCTCGGCCGGATGTCGGCGTTGGCGGCGGCCCGGCTGGGCTACCGCTGCCACATCCTGACCCCCGAGGAGGACAGCCCGGCCGCGCAGGTCGCCGCAGGCGTGACCGTCGGCGATTACGAGCATGAGCGGACGCTGCGGACCTTTGCCGCCGCCGCGGACGTCATCACCTTCGAGTTCGAGAACGTAAGCGCGCAGGGGTTGGAGCTCCTGTCCTCCCTCAAGCCCGTCCGTCCGTCGCCGGCCGTGCTGCGGGTGAGCCAGGACCGAATCGCGGAGAAAAGCTTCCTCAACGCGGTCGGCGCGCGCACCGCTCCCTGGTTGCCGGTGGCAACGCCGGGCGAGCTTGAGGGAGCGCTCGCACGGCTCGGCCGCCCGGCGATCCTCAAGACCACGCGCGGGGGATACGACGGCAAGGGCCAGGTGCGGATCGATGCAGCGGTCGACCCCTCGGCCGCTTTCGACGCACTCTGCCCCGGTCCGCTGATCGTGGAGGGGTACGTGGATTTCGCGCTGGAGATCAGCGTGATCGTGGCGCGTGGCCTCGACGGCGGCATGGCTGCGTTCGACACGGTTGAGAACCGCCATCGCGACCACATCCTCGACATGACGTTGGCGCCCGCTCCCATCCCGCCAGCGGTTTCCGAGCAGGCGCAGGCGATCGCGCGGCGGGTTGCCGCCGGCCTCGACGTGGTCGGGCTATTGGCCGTCGAGATGTTCGTGGACCGCGACGGCCGCGTGCTGGCCAACGAGATCGCCCCGCGCCCGCACAATTCCGGCCATTGGACGATCGACGCCTGCCCGGCCAGCCAGTTCGAGCTGCATATCCGGGCCGTTGCCGGCATGCCTTTACCGCCCGCGACCCGACACTCCGACGCGGTGATGAAGAACCTCGTGGGACCAGAGGAAACGGCGCTGTGGCCGGCGATCCTGGCGGCTCCCGGGCTTGTTCCGCACTTGTACGGCAAGGCCGAAGCGCGCGAGGGCCGCAAGATGGGGCATGTCACGCGCTTGTTCCCACGCGGCGCCCTGCCCGGCCCGCTCGGCATCGAAGCGGCACTCGGGCCGGCGCTGTCGGGGGGCCGGCAGTAACATCGCCGTGGAATGGGGAAAGAGGATGTCTCAGCAGAGCGGTTTGCCGGAGCTGATCGCCCGCGAGGGCTGTTTGGTGCTCCCGGGCGTTTACGACGGGATCTCGGCCCGCATCGCCGACTCCTTGGGTTTCGACGCGCTCTACATGACGGGCTACGGCGTGGTGGCGTCGGCGCTCGGCGTCGCCGATGCGGGCGTCGCGACATTCACCGAGATGCTGGACCGGGTGCGCTGCATCGCAAGCGCCGTGAAAGTGCCGTTCATCGCGGACGGGGACACCGGGTATGGCGGCCTCCTGAACGTGGACCGCACGGTGCGGGGCTATGCCGCAGCCGGGGCCGCCGGCATCCAGCTCGAGGACCAGGAATTCCCCAAGAAATGCGGCCACACGGAATATCGTCGAGTGATCCCGGCGGATGACGCGGTGAGCAAGATACGCGTCGCCGTCGATGCCCGGCCGAGCCGGGACTTCCTGATCGTCGCCCGCACCGACGCCCGCTACGCGGAGGGCTTGGACGCGGCGCTCCGCCGCGCCGATCGCTTCTTGCAAGCCGGAGCCGACGTCCTGTTCGTCGAAAGCCCGGAAAGCCCGGAGGAGCTTCGCCGCGTTGCCGAAACGTTCCGGGGCGCCGCCCTGCTCGCCAACATGGTCGAAGGCGGGCGCACCCCCTATCTTTCCACCGAGGAGCTGGGCCGGATGGGGTTCAGGGCCGCCATTTATCCCGCGACCGCGTTCCTGACCGCGGCCCGGGCGCTGCAAATCGCCTACGCGCGCTTGAAGGGAGCGGGAATTGGCACCGGCTCGGACGCGCCGATGCTGCCGTTCGCGGAAATGAACAGCCTGATGGGTTTTCCAGCCGTGCACGCCTTCGAGCGTCGCTACGGCGGATTAAGCGAACATCGCGATTGAAGCGGGCACGGTCCGAACCGGCGGCGATGCCCAGCCGGGACGCCGTCCGCCGGTTCATCCTCCACGCGCCCGGCCGGGTCGGCAAGCGCGAGATCGCCCGCGCGTTCGGCATCGGCCCCGAGCAGCGGGGCGAACTCCGCGAACTCCTCAAATCACTTGAGACCGAGGGTGCGACCGAGCCCGCCGCCCCCCGCGGCCGGAGCGGAGGGA
>CAXUIE010000064.1:0-13026 GCA_964250825.1 uncultured Acidisphaera sp.
CCTCGAAGATCACCTCGTCCATGCGGCTGCCGGTGTCGACCAGCGCCGTGGCGATGATGGTGAGCGATCCGCCTTCCTCGATGTTGCGCGCCGCGCCGAAAAAGCGCTTCGGCCGCTGCAGCGCGTTGGCGTCGACGCCACCCGTCAGCACCTTGCCCGAGGAGGGAACCACCGTGTTGTAGGCACGCGCGAGCCGGGTGATGCTGTCGAGCAGAATGACCACGTCCCGCTTGTGCTCGACGAGGCGCTTGGCCTTCTCCAGCACCATCTCAGTCACCTGCACATGGCGCGTGGCTGGCTCGTCGAAGGTGGACGACACCACCTCGCCCTTCACGCTGCGTGCCATGTCCGTCACTTCTTCGGGCCGCTCGTCGATCAGCAGCACGATGAGGAACACCTCCGGGTGATTCTGCGAAATCGCGGCGGCGATGTTCTGCAGCATCACTGTCTTGCCGGTACGAGGCGGGGCGACGATCAGCGCGCGCTGGCCCATGCCGATCGGCGCAATCAGGTCGATGACGCGCGGCGTGAAATCCTTCGACGGTCCTTTGGCAACCGACTCGAAGTTCTCCACTTCCATCTTGAGCCGCCGCTCGGGATACAGCGGTGTGAGATTGTCGAAGTTTATTCGGTGACGCACTGCCTCGGGCGGCTCGAAATTGATTGTATTAACCTTTAGTAGCGCGAAATAACGCTCGCCATCCTTGGGAGCGCGGATCTGGCCTTCCACCGAATCGCCCGTACGAAGGCCGAAACGCCGCACCTGCGAAGGCGATACATAGATGTCATCGGGGCCGGGGAGATAGTTAGCTTCAGGGCTGCGGAGAAAGCCAAAGCCGTCTGGCAGGATCTCGAGAGTGCCCTCCCCGGAGATCGCCTGGTCGTTTTCGGCAAGGTTCTTGAGGATGGCGAACATCATGTCCTGCTTGCGCAAGGATGATGCGTTCTCGATTTGCAGGGCTTCGGCGAAGCTCAGAAGGTCGGCGGGAGTTTTTGCTTTTAGTTCTGCGAGATGCATGGACGCCTCGGAGGGATCGGTCGTGATGTGCGAACGGGATTGAAGAATGGGCTAAGATAGCCGCGCCATCGCGTCAGCGAGGGCACAATCCTTCGGCGGTGTGCTATCCCGTCGATGCGGGGTTCGGGGCGACTATGCCGCGCCCACGGCGGAGAGACACCTAATTTAGGCCGTCAAACCCAGTCCGTCAACGCTGCAAATGGGCGGATGGTGAAGTGTTCCAAGAGGCGCGCTTATCCGTGGGCAAGCCAAAGCTCCGCCGGGTGTCGTCGGCGATTTGCTCGACGGGCGCGATACGCCGCCATGATCCAGCGCGATGGCTGTGTCGCTCACGAGGACACTCTTATCGCCTCATCGGCAAATAAGCACGTCAGAACGGCCGCACCACGACCATGATAATGATCACCACCATCAGCACCGTGGGGATCTCGTTGGCGATCCGGTAGAAGCGCTGCGGGCGGGTGTTGCGGTCCTCGAGAAAGTCCCGGCGCCAACGCGACAACGCGCCGTGAAAGGCCGAGAGAGCGATGACGCAGAACAGCTTCACGTGCCACCAGCCATCCGACCAGCTCATGGTGCCGGGCGTCAGCACCAGCAGGATGCCGAAAATCCAGGTCGCCATCATCGCCGGATTAATGATTTGCTTGAACAAGCGCCGTTCCATCACCTTGAACCGCTCACTCTCGGTGGAGCCGCGCGGTACATCGCAGTGATACACGAACAAGCGCGGCAGATAGAGCGTCCCCGCCATCCAGGCGATCAGGGATACAATGTGGAAAGCCTTGGTCCAGGGATACAGAGTGGCCAGGAACGCAAGCTTCACGCGGCGAGTTCCGGCGCGGCTCGCACATGCGGACAGTCCGCGTGCTCGCGCGGGCAGACCCGCCCGCGCGCGAAGCTGCAAAGCCCCGGCCCTTCCGACAACGCTTCCCTCGACAAGGCCGCTAGGGCGGCGATGAAGCCATTCTCGGCATTCTGCGCGGGCGCACGGAAATAGCCCGCTATTCCGAGCCGGTCGGCGAGCGCGCGGTACTCCACATCGAGTTCGACCAGCGTCTCGGAATGCTCGGACACGAAGGCGATCGGCACGACCAGGATGGCCGTTCGGTCGTGCGCGGCCCGTTCAATCTCCAGCTCGGTTGAGGGCTCGATCCACTCCTGCGGCGTGGCGCGCGATTGATAGCAGATCGCCCAGTCCGGTGGCTCGCCCGCCCAAGCTTCGAGCACGGCAGCAACCGTCTGCTCCACCTGATACTGGTAGGGATCGCCGGCTTCGACAATGCCCTTCGGCAGGCCATGCGCGGAGAACAACACCCGGAGGGCTGAGCCGTCGGGAAGCGCCGCGCGGGCCCGATCGTAGGCCGCTCGGACGGAGGCGGCGGTCGCCGCCGTGTATCCCCTATCGGCGTGGTAGCAGCACAGCACCGTGGTGGGCACCACGAGCCCAGCCATGGCGGCGGCCTCACGCCACGCGGTGAGCGAGCTTCCCGTCGTGGTGGTCGAGTATTGCGGATAAAGCGGCAGCAGCAGCATGTGCTCGGGCGCGAACGCCTTCACCGCCGCCGCCGCCTCTTCGCTGAACGGATGCCAATAGCGCATAGCGATGAAGCAGCGAACGTCGAACTCCGGCAGCGCCGCTTCCAAAGCCGCCGCCTGCTCGCGGGTGAGGTCCAGCAGCGGCGATCGACCGCCGAGCAGGGCGTAGTTTTCGCTGGCCGGCTGCAAGCGCGAGCGGGCGATGATGCGGGCCAGGAACGGCCGCACGAAGAACGGCACCCGGAGGATCGCCGGGTCACGGAACAGGTTTAGCAGGAACGGGCGGATCGCCTCCGGCCGGTCGGGCCCGCCCAGATTAAACAGCACGATCGCGATCCGACGCGGCACGGCGCCGCCGCTATCACGCGGCACGAACAAGCTCGGTGAGCGCCGCAACGTGCTCGGGGGGGGTTTGCGGGACAATTCCATGGCCAAGATTGAAAATGAAGGGCCTGCCGCGCATCGCAAGCAGGATGCTTCGCGCTTCGTCGCGCAGGGCGGACCCGCCGGCGAGCAGCGCTAGGGGATCGAGGTTGCCCTGCAATGCCGTCCGCGCAGGCACCATCCACTGAGCGCGGGCGGGGTCCGTCGCGGTATCCATGCCGATGCCGTCAGCACCGCTCATCATCGCGTAATCGCCGAGCATGGTTCCGGCGAGGCGCGGGAAGCCGATTACCGGCAAGTTCGGGTATCGTGCCCGCAGCGCACGGACGCGGAACATGCGGGGCGACAGCACGCCGGCCCAACTGTCGAACAACATTATGGCCTCCGCTCCCGCCTGCACTTGGGCAAGAAGGTATTCGACCGTCGCTTCCGTGAGTACGTGCATCAATTGCCCGAACAGCGCGGGGTCGCCGTAGGCCATGCGCCTCGTTCGCGCGAAGTCCTTGGAGCCGCCGCCCTCGATCATGTAGCAGGCCACCGTGAACGGCCCGCCGGCGAAGCCGATCAGCGCGGTCCGCCCGTCGAGCTCGGCGCGGACGCGGCGCACCGTTTCCAGGATGGGTGATATCGCGCCAGAAAGGCGAGCGCGGTCGAGCGCGTCGACCTGGGCTTGTTCCTCCACCCGCGGCAGCACCGGCCCTTCCCCTTCGGCGAAGCGGAGCCCGTGCCCAAGCGCCCAAGGCAGCATCAAAATATCGCTGAACAGGATGGCGGCGTCGAACCGGAAGCGCCGGATCGGCTGAAGCGTGACCTCGGTCGCCAGCGCAGGTTCGGTGCAGAGCGCGATGAAATTACCCGCGCGGGCGCGTATGTCCCGGTACTCCGGAAGGTAGCGGCCGGCTTGGCGCATCAGCCAGATCGGTGGGGGCCAAACCGCTTCCCCTCGCAATGCTCGCAATAAAGGCTTGCTCATCCCCATGCATCTAACACGAAAGGAAAAATGAAGAGAGATGATGATGGGGTAGTTGGGGCTGTGGATTAGGGGGTACCCCGATTTACGGACGCCCTCTGTCCCCAGCGGGCCGCGCTGCAAACTCGTTCTAGTTTTGGCGTTATCGGGCACTTATCCCCGCTTTCAGGTGCTTGAGACGGCCGACTTTTCATACCTGCGTTGCAGGCGAAAAATCATCGCGATAAGTCGAGCCGTACATAGTTGACGGGTGCGCCCTCGGCTTATCCCCGTTATCCTCCGGGCATGGCAGCATCGTCCATTGACCTGCACTTGGTATCGGACGCGACGGGCGAGACGTTGAACTCCATTGCGCGTGCGACGACCGCCCAGTTCGAGCATGTGCAGATCGTCTACCATCGCTGGAGCTTGATCCGGACGCGGTTTCAGCTCCATCGCGTGCTGGAAGGCATCGAGGCGGAGCCTGGTCCGGTGCTCTCGACGCTCGTGGATAAGGCGCTAAGGGCCGACCTCGAGACCACCTGTCAGCGCCTCGATGTGCAAGTTATCAACGTGCTAGACCCGGTGATGCTCCTGTTGCAGGACAAGCTCGGCGAGCAGGCGACCGCGCGTCCGGGACGGCAGTACGTGCTTGATGCGGATTACTTCCGGCGGATCGATGCCATGCACTACGTTCTGGCTCACGACGACGGCCAGTCCCAGGCCGGGATCGCCGAAGCGGACGTCGTACTCGTAGGCGTCTCGCGCAGCTCCAAAACTCCCACCTGCTTCTATCTCGCCAATCGCGGGATCAAGGCGGCCAATGTGCCGCTCGTGCCAAACCTGCCGGACCCGCCCGGGCTCGAGGCGCCGGAGTGTCCGGTGATCGGACTGACCCTGGATGTGGGGTCCCTGATTGAGATCCGCCGTCACCGGTTGCGCTTGATCAATGCCGGCACGTCGGCCGGCGTCGTGCGTGCCGACGCGCAGGAGTACGTGGACGAGGACGCTGTGAAGGCCGAACTGCTATGGGCGCGCCGCTTGTGTAATCGGCGCGGCTGGCCGGTGATCGACGTGACCCGCCGCTCCATCGAGGAAACCGCGGCGACCGTGCTCCAATTGATGGAAGCGTGGCACGAGCGAAGGCGGAAGGCACAAACGCGGGCTTGAAACCACATTCGCTTAAAGCCGGACACAGGCGCGCGACTCGGCCCTGAGCTAGGCGACTCATGGTTTAGTGTAGTTAGCGCGCCCGCAACCGGGCGCGGCAGGTGCCGTTGCGATCAGAGCTGGAAGCGTTTCAAGATTGGAGGAGCCCGGCATCATGGCGAACATACCTGAACGCGCGCGAGGCAGTCGCGGGTTTGCATCCATGGATCCCGCGCGCCAACGTGAGATCGCCTCCAAGGGCGGCAGCAGCGTCCCACCCGACAAGCGGCCGTTCTCGCAAAACCACAAGCTCGCCGCCGAGGCCGGACGCAAGGGCGGAGAGCACTCGCATGGCGGCCGTGTGATAGCTCGCCGGGCTGACGCCGGAGAGTAGCTCGCTAGCGCGCGATCACCACAGCCGGAGAGCCAGCAAAGGTCACCATCACCGCGGCAATGCGCCGCTTATCGTGGTCTCAAACGTCCTTCTGTGAGACGATCGCCTCTGGACCAACGCGCCCGCTTGAACATCATGGATACCCGGAGGACCGCAGGCGCCTATGCCGCGGCCGCGCGTCGTGTAGACTGGGACGTTTCTCCTCGTGCGATATCCGCCCATGCGCGCCGCCTTTCTGCAGCTTGAGCTTCCAACGTGTGCGCGGCGAAGGCCGCGCGGGACACTTCCCGCAACCGCTTGACCTGCCGGGAGTCCCGGGCCAGGCGGCTGAATGCCTCGAACCAAGCGTCCGTTGTCTCTGGGACGAGAAACCCGGCCACTCCGTCCGCCATCGACCCGCGATAAACGCCGACATCCGACGCAAGCATGGCTAATCCCAAGCCGGAGTAGTCTATACTTTTAATGGACGACTTGCAACGATTGAAGGGGGTGTCCAGCAACGGCGCGACACCCACGTCCCAGCGGTTGTGATTTACGATCCAATGAACAAAGCTGGGATAGGAGGCCGAAGCGGGCGCTGGCAGCGTCACGCGGCCGATCCAGGGCGGCAGATCCCGGCCGGTGAAGCCGAGGACGTCGACGCATATCCGGTCTCCATGCGCGGCATGCAGCCGTTCGAGCGCCGGCAGCACGAGACGCCAGTCCGCGTCGTGCGTCGCGGTGCCCATGAACAACAATCGGAGCGGCCCGAATGGCGCCCGCTCCGGCGGCGCTATCGCGCGCCACAGTCGTTCGTCGAGACCGTTCGGAATCACGCGAACGTCGCGTCGCGCGGCCGTAAGCTTGTCGCGAAGAGTTGGCGTGGAAACCCAGACGGCGTGCGATTGCTGCACCATCACGGAAACGGCGTGGGCGCGCGGGGCAAGGGTGGCGAAGTCCGCATGGTCAGGTGGGATGTCGAGGAGGTCGTCATCAAGGTCGTAGACGAGCCGCGCTCGCGTGGCACGGCAATGCTCCACGATCTGGCGGGCGGTCTCGACGTCAGGGGCGGAGTGACGCTGGCACATGACAACGTCGGCGCGGTAGCGCAACGCTTCATCCGCGTCGGCGAGCACCACCGCCATCTCGCCGCCGATGCTGGGATGATCGAGCGGCAGCAGCATCCTGATGTAAGCGCATGGGCTCAAGCTGCGGTTGTTGAGGCGTTCCGGAACGGCCAGCACCGTGGTCCGTCCCGGACGGCGCAGGTCGAGCGGAGCGCCGAGCAGGGCGGGCCGTGCCAACGGCGCGGCGTAAGCTTCGGCGTAGAAATCCGGCACGGGCGCGCGATGGCGAGCGCGCGGTGCTGCCCGGCGTCCCACGAGATGGCGCCCGACCTCCCGGAATGTTTCAATCCACACCGCCGCAGATGCCGCCGGATCCACGATCCAGGCCAACGGTCGATCCTTGAGCCGCTCCGGGAACGAGCCGATCGCCGGGGCGACGATCGGAAGTCCGGACGCGATCGCGGCGCTCAAGGTGTAGCTGTAGGTTTCCGGCCATTGCGCCGGAAACCAGATCACGTCCGGCCGGACGCGCGTGATCAGCGCGGGTAGCTCGGGCGCCTCGTACTTGCCGGTCTGCTGGAGTTTGGCGCCGGCTCGCTCCGAGAGCTCTTCTTCGGCATAGCCAATCAGATGGAGTTCGAACTCGTCGGGCTCGGCGCTTTCCGCCACCGCTTCGACCCGCCAAGCCCCCTTGTGGTCCGCCAATACGCCAAGCGTGGCGACCCGGAGCGGCCGTGCCTGCCCGCGCTCCCTGCCGCGTTCGGGAAGCTGAATCGGCCAAGGAGCTGCGCGGACCGGTTCGTGCGGTGCAACGACGCCGCGCGCGTCGAGCCCGTAACGCGCGAGCCGTTGCCGCGCGTCCTCGCTAGGGCAGATCACCCGCTCGGCTTCCTGCAGCACCCAGGCGTGCGTTCGGCGCCATGACAGGATATCGTGCGCGCCTGAATCGGGACGAGCCGCGATGCAAGCGTTGCAGCCGTCAGGTCCGGGCTCCCCACAATACTGCCCGTTGCGCTGAGGCAGCAGGTTAATCTGCGGGCAGATCGGGAAATAGTCGTGGACGGTGAAATCGAAGGGGACTTGGAGCCGGCGCAACAGCGCGCGCAGATCGAAGCTCATGCCGAGCAGGTGATGGACGTGCGCGCGCACGACGCCGGCGGAGCGGAGGAACGCCGCCAAATCCTCCAAACGGTCGTCGGCCAAGGCCATCTCGGGATGGCCGGGGCAGGCCGGCACCGACAGCGCGATCCCGCGCGGAGTAGCACAAAGCAGCAGGACGTTGGCGCGCCCAGCCAGTTGCTCCACTAGGCCGTCGGCGTGTTGCCGCACGCCTCCGCCCAGGCCGTGCGAGGCGAACAACACCGTGGGCAGGCCGGAGCGGGCGAACAGCGCCGCCGTCAGCGCAAAGCGGAACGGCCCGACCTTGTCGCGGCGCACGTGTCGCGCCACCCGTTCCGGGAAGTCGGGGTAGCGCGCCGTCAAGGTCGCGAATTTGCCGTCCGCGTCGGGCGAGCCGACGCCGAAGCTGACCTGCCCTTCGTGGTACACGAACGTGTCGCACGCCAGCACGTGACGCCAGCCGAGCGCCGTCGCGCGAAGGCAGAAATCGTTCTCCTCGCCGTAGCCGCGTCCAAAAGTTTCCGCGTCGAACAGCCCAACCTCCTCCAGGCAAGCCCGACGGATGAACATCGCGAACCCGACGGTAGTGGGCACGTCGATGCCGCGGCCGCCGTTCACATCGCGGCAGGCGTTGTCGATAGCGGAAAGTTCGGCGCCGAACGGGATCGGTCCGCCCGCATCGATGGGGTAGCTGCAGATCGTCGCGTTGTTCGAGAAGGGCGAAACGGACCCGATCCGCGCGTCGGCATAGGCGTGGCCAGCGAGGCGACGCAGCCATCCGCGCGGAACCTCCGTGTCGCTATTCAGCAACACGACGTCAGCGTGATCGGAGACCTTGATCCCGCGATTGACCGAGACCACGAATCCCATGTTGCGCCGATGCCGGATCAATCGGATGCGCCCGGTGGCGTTCACCTCATCGAGCCACGCGGACAGGCCCGGCTCGGGAGAGCAATCGTCGACCAGGATAATCTGCCCGGGTGGCCGGTCGGTGTCGGCGAGCACCGAACGGAGACAGCGCTTGGTTTGCTCCACTCCGCGGTATACGGGAATGATGACGTCGACTTCGACCCCGGCCGGGCTTGCTGGCGGCTGTTGACCGGAAGGAAGGTAGTCTGCGATCGCGACGGTTTGCTCTGTCGGCCAGCCGAGCGCGGCTCCGGTCAACAGATGGAACATCATCGGATTGTTCGCTGCTTCCGCATGCTCTTCGACGTAGAACGTCGCGTCAAAGCGAGGGTGCGGGTTACGCAGCTCGCGCCCGCCGTGCTGCAGGTAGTGCAGGAGAGGATGCAAGCCCGCGTCGCCTACGTCCGGATTCTGCCCGAGATACCAAGCGCTATCAAAGTATGGGTTGGGGTCGCGGTTCTCGGCCGCGCCATAAGCTAGGTAGTGGTCGAGCGCGTCCACGCCGGCCTTAGCGACGTCTGGATAACGGCTCAAATACCACTGCCGGTCGAAAAGTAAGCCGAACTCATCTTTGCGGAGCTGATCGTCCATTCGATCAAGTTGTCCCAGAGAAAAGAAATTGACCCTAAGTTGCAATCTTAGCGAACGGATAAACGAACGGGAAGGGGTTGTTGTCGGTCATAGCCGTGTTCGGTGAAACTTCACGTATGCTACATCGGATTTGCTGCGTTTCTTGGCACTCCTGATGATTGTTCAGGCGATATGCCGCCTAACCGCGCAGGTAGTTAGGTACGAACGCCCTTTCGAAGGTTCTCCATGTCAGTCTCGGGGGAGCGCCGGACTACCGCCTGTGCGTCGCCCCGGAGGACGTCAAACGATGTGCCGCCGTCCTCTCGTCGAAACCGGACGTCGAAGCTTTGCTTGCCCACTGTGAGGTTGGTCACAGTCACATCGGGAAGCCATGCCGGCAATTCGGGGAACACAAAAAGGCGGCCGCTTGGGCCGTCAGGAACGGCGCCGAGCATGGCCTGCAGCAGCATGAACGCCGAGCCGGCCGCCCAGGCCTGCGGCACGTTGGCGCCAAGATACTGCACGGGAAAATTGCCGCCGTCCTTCTGGATACCAGCGTAGAGTTCCGGAAGCTGGTTGGCCTGGAAGTATCCGGCTGCCCGGCTGATGTCGTGCGCCACCGCCGCAGCTTCGGCACCGAAGCCGTACCGCTTGAGGCCCATCGCGATCAGTCCGTTGTCGTGCGGCCACACCGATCCGGTCTGGTAATTGTAGGGATTGAAGGCGGGGCTGAACGCCGACAGGGTGCGAATGCCCCAGCCGCTCCACATATCCGGCTGCATCAGCCGCTCCACCACCCGCTTGGCCCGGTCCGGCGGGACGATGCCGGACCATAGACACTGCCCCGCGTTGGACGCGACGGTCAGCACCTTCTTCTTGTCGCCGTCGAGGCCGTATGCGTAGAAGCCGAACTCCTCGTCCCAGAAAGCGTCGTTAAACCGGTCGAACAACGCCGCGGCCTTGGCGCGCAGCTCCGCCGCACGGTCCGGGTTGCCAAGCTCAGTGTAGACATCCGCCATGCGCAGCCAAGCGTCGTATACATACCCCTGCAACTCACAAAGCGCCTTCGGACCCTTCACCAGTGAGCCATCCGGATAAACGACGCAATCGCCAGAATCCTTCCAAGCCAGGTTCTCATAACCCGCGTCCGAGCGGGTCTGATATTCCTGGAACCCGTCGCCGTCCCGGTCGCCATACTTATCGATCCACGCGAGGCATCCTTCCGCCGTCGCCAGATGGCGTTCCAGCAGGGAGCGGTCGCCGGTCGCGCGCCAGGCCACGTGCAAGGCAATGAGATAGAGCGGCGTCGCGTCGGCGGTGCCGTAATACGGCGTGTGTGGGATGAGCTTAAAGTGGGCGAGCTCGCCGTAGCGGAGCTCATGAAGGATCTTGCCCGGCTCGGCATCCCGGTATGGGTCATCCACGGTTGACTGGAGATTGCCGAGAACTTCCAGCGTGCCGCGAACGAACTCGGGGTAGATGAGGGCATTCTGCAACGACACGATGAGGCTGTCGCGGCCGAACGGCGCCACGAACCAGGGCAAGCCCGCGGCCGGCAAAAACGCCATATGGTCGGTGCCGGCGATCGGCAAGCGGAGTGCCGCCATATCCTCGAGCGCTTGGCGGTAGAAGCGGTAGAATTCCTCGTTGCTGGTTGCGATCCTCATCACCTTGCCGAGCCAGTCGGCCAGCGTTTCCGCGTGCTCGGAGCCATGTGCTTCCACCGTGCACTCGTCCGGCGCCTCGACGACATCGGAGCCGTCGGCCAGCTCATAGCAGAGGCAGCAATGCCACGTTTCGCCCGGCGTCAGCGCCACCTCGAAACTGAGCCGGCCATTGGCGTAAACCGCGCGGGACGAATGGCGACGCGGCGAGATAGTCACGGCCCGCGAGAAGTCACCATTGGTGTAAACGTTTCGAAGCTGCTGGTTCGGCTCGGACCACGCGGTCACGATCCGGCCGCGACGGACGATGTGTGAGGATTTCACCTCGAAGATGTCGGCGAAGTCGCACCGCACCGCGACTTCGAGCTGGAAGCGCACCGGATTGGCGCCGTGATTGGTGATATCGAGGTCTTCGTGCATCCCGCCGCTGATCGAGCGACTAACCTCGAGCGCCAGCGTGTGCGCCGGTATGGTGCCGTCCTGCGTCGCGATCGGCCGGTTGGTCAGGTACACGTGGGCGGCGTAATAATACACGGCGCCTCCGTTCAACAATTCCCAGTCCTCTCCGTTGGCGTAGATGCTCCAGCTGCCCACGAGCCGCGTGTCGCGAAAGTAGAGGCCCTTGTCGCTTGGGAATCGCACCTGGCCGTCCGACTCGGTGACGAGGATGGTCTGGCCTTGGTGGATCGCGATCTGCGGCGGCCCGACCTGCACTCTGAACGGCATGCGAATGTCCTACGACGGGTTGAGGAATCGAGCGGCTTCAAACCATGCCGAATGCGATATATAGCCGCTCGCTTGGCGGCCAAGCGTGGATAATGGAACCCCGCCACGCATAGGCCGCCCAGGCAAGCCCGAGGAGCAGAACCAGGCTGGCTGCCCAACCGGCCCGGGCGAGAAGGATTGGGTCGCGTCGCCAACGCGTCCAACGGGACCGCGCCGGCGGGCTTGGCGCGGTGACTGTGTCGCCAATGGGGGTGGGCGGCTGCTCGGGCGCTTTGTATCGATCAAGCGCGGGCTCGACGAGCGACGGCTGGCCCGGCATGGCGTTTGTCGGCTCGATCCGGTTGGCCTCGTCTTGCGTAGCCGGGACAGGAGACCATTCGCGCCCGCACCGGGCGCAGCGCACGGACGGGGAGGCCACGAGCATGTCATCCGGCACCTCGTAGGCGGCCGCGCAATTGGGACAAACAATCCGCATGGGGCGGGTAGCTCCGGGCTGGGCTGCGATGCGCGGATCGTGCGCAACGGCGCTTGCGGTTGCAATCGCTCGGATGCACCGGCATGGCGTTCGCCGGGGTTCCGGCGCGACCCGTGAAATGGCAAGAATGCGCCGGGTGGACGCGCGTGGGAGCCGGATGATACGGTTCGAGAAAGTTGGCCTCAGATACGCCCATGCTGGGCAGACCGGGCCAGAAATCCTGCGCGACATCACCTTCGGCATTCCCGAAGGCGGATTCCGCTGGCTGCTAGGCCCCTCGGGGGCAGGCAAGTCGAGCCTGTTGCGACTGACTTACCTGGCGGTCCGGGCTACGAGCGGGCGGGTTTCGATCCTGGGCCGCGATGTCGGCAGCGCGGAACGCCGCGTCTTGCCCGCGCTGCGACGGCGTATCGGCGTTGTGTTCCAGGACTTCCGGCTCATGCCGCATCTTTCGGCGTTCGACAACGTGGCGTTACCGCTGCGCATCGCCGGACGCCCCGAGGGGCAGATCCGCGCCGACGTGCAGGAGATGCTGCGCTGGGTCGGGCTGATCGATAAACTCGGCTCCCGCCCGCCGCAGCTCTCGGGCGGCGAGCAGCAGCGGGTCGCGATCGCCCGCGCTGTGGTCGGGCGGCCCAGCCTGCTCCTGGCCGACGAGCCGACCGGCAACCTCGACGAGGAGCAGGCGGAACGTTTGATGCAGCTGCTCCAGGAGATGAACCGCATCGGGACCACTGTGGTCGTGGCGACGCACAACGACGCCCTGGTGGCGCGTCACGTCGCCCGCGCGCTGCTCCTCGACCGAGGCCGCTTGGTGAGGAGCTAGATGGCCCGGCTACTGCGCCGCCGCCGGCCGTTGCTACGGCCGCGCGGTTTCGACGAGCTCGGTCTGCGGCGCGCTCTCGCAGATCGGTTGCTGCCGTTTCTCGTGGCGGCGATGGCGTTTCTGGCTGCCCTCGCCCTTGCCGGGGCGGTCGGCGCCGCGGCCCTCGCGCAACACTGGCGTGAAGGCGCGGGGGCGTCCCTGACCGTGCAGGTGCCGCACCCGGGCGCGCCGGCTGCCGGCGAGCCGGGCACGCGACTCACC
>CAXUIE010000065.1:0-12862 GCA_964250825.1 uncultured Acidisphaera sp.
GTGCGCCACGCGGCCTGCTTTTGTCCCGTCCCTTCGCGTAACTTGCTCAGCCAGGCCTGCGCAAATTCCACCTGAACGGCGCGCACCGCGCCGAGCTCGCCGGCGGCCACCATCTCGCGCGCCTGCCGCACCATCGGGTAGCCAGTGTAGTTGTGCGTGAGCACGAACAGCTTGCCGCTACGCTTCACGGCCGCAGCCAAATCTTCCGCCTCCTCCACCGTGCGGGTCAGCGGCTTGTCGCAGATCACGTGAAAACCCGCGTCGAGAAATGCGCGCGCGGCGGCATGGTGCACATCGTTGGGCGCGACGATGGCGACCACGTCGATGCGGTCGGCCCGCGTCCGTTCGGCCTGCGCCATCGCCTGGAAATCGCCGTACGCGCGATCGGGGGCAATGCGGAGCTCGAGCGCGCTGGCGCGGGCGCGCTCGGGATTGCTCGACAGCGCTCCCGCCACCAGCTCGTAGTGCCCGTCCAGCCGCGCCGCGATGCGATGGACGCCGCCGATGAAGGCGCCCCGTCCGCCACCGACCATGCCGAGACGCAGTAGGCGCGGCGCGCCGCCGCCCGAGCCCGACACTGCGGAGCTCACCTTTCGAGGCCCAACATGCGCCGGTTCGTGTCCGCGTCGGTGCCGGCTCGGGCGAAATCGTCGAACGCCTGGCCGGTCACTTCGATGATTCGGTCGCGGATGAAAGGGGCGCCTTCCCGGGCGCCTTGCTCGGGCGACTTGATGCAGCACTCCCATTCCAGCACCGCCCACCCGTCGAAGCCGTGCGCGGTGAGCTTCGAGAAGATGGCGCGAAAGTCCACCTGCCCATCGCCGAGCGAACGGAACCGCCCGGCCCGCTGCGCCCAAGGCTGAAAGCCGCCGTAGACGCCCACCCTGGCGGTTGGCCGGAACTCCGCGTCCTTTACGTGGAAGGCGCGGATGCGCTCGTGATAGGCGTCGATGTAGCCGAGATAGTCGAGCTGCTGCAGCAGGAAGTGGCTGGGATCATACAGCAGGTTGCAGCGCGGGTGATTTCCGACCCGCTCCAGGAACATCTCGAAGCTGGCGCCGTCGTGCAGATCCTCGCCCGGATGAATTTCAAAGCACACATCCACGCCTGCCGCGTCAAACGCGTCCAGGATGGGACGCCAGCGGCGCGCCAGCTCGTCGAACGCCGCCTCCACGAGGCCGGCGGGGCGCTGCGGCCAGGGATAAAGATAGGGCCAGGCGAGCGCCCCGGAAAACGTGGCGTGCGCCCCCAGCCCGAGATTGCGCGACGCGGCCGCGGCCTCGCGCAGCTGGTCGACGGCCCATTCCTGGCGCGCGGCCGGGTTGCCGCGCACCGACGGGTCCGCAAACCCGTCGAACGTGGCGTCGTAGGCCGGATGGACGGCGACAAGCTGGCCCTGCAAGTGGGTGGAAAGCTCGGTCAGCGCGAGCCCGTGCCGCGCCAGGGTGCCGCGCACCTCGTCGCAATAGGCGGTGCTCTCGGCGGCCCGGGCGAGGTCGAACAGGCGCGCGTCCCAGGTCGGGATCTGCACGCCCTTGTAGCCGAGGCTAGACGCCCAGGCGGCGATCGCGTCCAAGCTGTTGAACGGCGGCGCGTCGCCGGCGAACTGGGCGAGGAAGATGCCCGGTCCCTTGATGGTTTTCATATGTTGGCCGCCGCCTCCGTCCCGCGCGATTCGCGGATCAGCGGCAGCATGGTGGCCGCGGTCTTCTCGACGAGCGACGTGTAGAACGCCTCGCTCAATAGGCTGCTGCCGTGGTCCTCGATGAACTTGAGCTGCTCGGGCGAGATGTCCACCGGGTTCTTCTCGACCTGGTCCGGAAAAGGCGAGACCGGCGTACGGTCAACCGCGGCGACGAACTCGTTGGTCAACGCCCCGTCGTAGCCCACCTCGCGCAAGGTGCTGACGATGCGCGGCCAGTCCAGGGCGCCCATGCCCGCCGCAAGCCGGTTGTTGTCGGCCACATGGAAGTCGACCAGCCGGCCCTTCGCGGAGCGGATCGCCGCGAACATGTCCGCTTCCTCGATGTTGAGGTGGAACGCATCGAGGCACACGCCGCAGCGCGGCCCGACGGCTTCGGCGAGCGCCATCGCCTGATCCGCGCGATTGAGAAAGTAGGTTTCGAAGCGGTTGAGAGGCTCGAGCGCCAGCCGCACGTTCAGCCGTTCCGACAGCTCATAGACTTCCCTCAGGGCGTCCGTGACCCATCGCCATTCCTCCTCCGGGGTGCCGTCCGGCACCACCTTGCCGACGGTCGCCGGGACCACCGTGACGATCTCGCCGCCGAGATCGCCGGCCATCTGCACCACCGATTTGATGTACGCCACGGAGCGCGCGCGCTCCGCGGCATCCTTGGCCGCGAGGTTGCGTTCGCCGAGCGTCAGCGTCACCGCGCCCCAGCAGCGTATGCCGTGCTGATCAAGCAGCCGCCGCGTGTCGTCCACCCCGTACTGCCGCGGCTCTCCGCTGATCTCGATGCTTTCGAACCCCAGGCGCTTGATCCGCGTCAGCGTGGTTTCGAGCGGTTCGGCGCGCATCCAGTTATGCGTGGACAGGTGCATCCTTCCCTCCCTCCTCGGCTGTTGCCACCGAGGGCGTTGTTGAGCATCCGGCATGAACAAGCGGGGCCACCGCCCGCGGTTCCTCCGTCAGGCGCGCGTCGTCGCGGAACAGCATGACGCCGCGCGGCGGGCATTCGATCTCGAGTTCCTCGGTGCCGTCGGGAAACACCTGATACGCCGCGCGGGTCACCGGGGCATACCACTCGACATTAAGCTCGGGGTTCTTGGCGAAGGCGTCGTTCAGCTTGACGATCCATTTCGGCGTGGCCAGCGCGCCGAGCCACTGGCTGGCGCTGATCATGATGTTGTATTCCTGGCTGCGCGTAGCGAAGCAGGCTGGCCCCCTCATGGAACAGCGCCCCGAGCGGCGCGCCCGCGAACGACAAGCTCACGCCGTAGCCGTATTCCTCCTTGGCGTATCGCGCGAGCTCCGGCGACAGGTCGACGCTCAAGCTGCTCGGCAGCCAGCCGGACACGCCCGGGATAGACGTGTGGATCGACTTGCCGGCCAGCGGGTGATTGCGTTCGGTTTGCGAGAACACGTGCTTGGGGTAAGGCGAGCGACGCGGCGCCGATTGCCACGGAGCCGTGGATCAGCCCGCGCCGCGTGGGCCGGACGGCACGAAATCACGATATGTGATCGAGCATGTTACCCCCGCGAAGCTTGTATTCTTGTTAAGCCTTTCGCAAGCAGAACTTTATGGAGACCAACGCGAGGGGTCAACATTGGCGGCGCCCCAGGGAAGGGCGGCGGCCGGCCGGGTTGCGAGTCGCGGAAGTTGAGCCGATGCGAACCCGATGGCTGCCGAACTAGCCGATTGACGCGCGGCATCCCCGACCAGCAATACTTCGGGGAACGGCCACCAGCGCCTCGGGAGGTACGATGGACAAAACCTTGTTTCGCAATGCTATGGTATGGGACGGAAGCGGCACGCCGCCCTTCCTTGGCGATGTGCTGATCGAAGGCAACCGAATCCGCGAAGTCGCGCGGCAAACCGGCCAGTTGCGGGCCGAGGGCGCGCAAGTGATCGACGCCGCCGGCCGCACCCTCATGCCGGGTCTCGTCGAGGGGCACGCCCATCTCTCCTTCGATGGCGCCGTGCGCAACTCCGACCTCGGCGACATCCCGCCCGAGGAGCACGTGCTGGTCACCGCGCGCAACGCCAGGATCCTGCTCGACCACGGCTTCACCAGCGCCTACAGCGCCGCCAGCGCCAAGCTTCGGCTCGATGTCGTCGTGCGCAACGAGATCGAGGCCGGGCGCCTGCCGGGGCCGCGCCTGCGCGCGTCGGGGCCGGAGATCACGGTCACCGCCGGGCTCGGCGACGAGAACCCGCTCCACATGCACCGCGAAAGCTTCGGCATGATCGCGGATGGGCCGGACGAGATCGTGCGGGCCGTGCGCCTCTGCGCGCGCGAGCGGGTGGACAACATCAAGCTGAATATCTCCGGCGATGATTTCGTGCCCAGCGCCAAGGGCGGCGCCACGGTGATGCGCGAGATCGAGGTGGCGACGGCGGTCGAGGTGGCGCACGATTTCGGCAAGAAGGTGAACTGCCACGCCCGCGCGGGCGAATCGATCAAACGCGCCGTGCGCTGCGGCGTGGACGTGATCTATCACAGCGAATCCGCCGACGAGGAAGCGCTGGACATGCTGGAAGCCGCGAAGGACCGTGTCTTCGTCGGCCCCGCCATCGGCCTGATCCACAACACGCTCTACGAGGCCGAGGCGTTCGGTATCACCCGCGAGAAAGCGATCTCGCTCGGGATGCAGCGGGTGATCGAGTCGAGCTCGCGCACCTATGCCGAGCTGCGCCGGCGCGGCGTGCGGGCGCTGATCGGCGGCGACTACGGGTTCGCCTGGGTGCCGCAGGGCACCAACGCGCGCGACCTGCAGCATTTCGTCAACCTCCTTGGCTACAGCCCGAGCGAGGCCTTGGTCTGCGGCACCCGCTACGGCGCGGAGGTGATGGGCCTGGGCGACCAGCTCGGCCAGGTGAAGGAGGGCTATCTCGCCGACCTGCTCCTGGTGGACGGCGATCCGCTGAAAGATCTGTCCATCATGGTGGACGCGGACAGGCTCCTTGTCATCATGAAGGATGGGGCGCTCTACAAGAACGAAACGGCGAGGGCGTCGCAGCGGCAGCCCATAGCCGCCGAGTAGCAGTCAACAACGAACAATGCGGCGCTCCGTGTAAGCGGGGCGCCTTCGAATGGGGGAACAGTTGCTGAGAAAGATTTTAACGGCGCTTGCCGTTTGCCTGCCGATGGCCGCGCTTGCCGCGCCCGACCGTCCCGAAGGGTACCAGGGGGTGCCGCGCACCTTCCTGTGGAATCCGGACAGCGTCACCATCGCGAACACGGCCCAGTTCAAGAAGAAGCCGCCCTACGTGATCGGGTTCTCAAACGCGTCGATCTCCAATCCCTGGCGCGTGGCGCTGCTGCATTCGATCGAGTCGGAAGTGGCCAAGCACAGGGACGTTTTCAGCAAGTTCATCGTCACCGACGCCAACGACAACCCGACCAAGCAGATCGCCGACATCCAGGACCTGATCCAGCGCAAGGTGGACGTGCTGCTGGTCAGCCCGGCGACGGCCGAGGCGCTCGACTCGGTGGTCGGCCGCGCCATGCGCGCCGGCATGCCGGTAGTCATGGTCGACCGCCGCACGAAGACGGACGCCAACTTCGTTTCATTCGTAACCGGCTCGGATCGGGTCCTCGGACGGATGACGGCCCAGTGGCTGGTGGAGAAGCTTGGCTACAAGGGCAGCATCGTTCTGCTCGGCGGGCTCGCGGGGGCGTCGCCGGCTCAGTTGCGCCTCGAAGCGGCGCACGAGGTCTTCGACCAATATCCGGACATCAAGGTGCTGGACACCCAGTTCACCTCCTGGAGCCCGGCCGAGGGCAAGCGGATCATGGCCGCCATGATCCAGAAATACGGCAAGCAGATCGGCGGCGTGTGGTGCGACAGCGGGCTGCAATGCTCCGGTTCAATCAGCGCCTTCGTCGAGGCCGGCTACAAGGACGGCGAGATCCCCCCGCAAACGGGAGGGGACTTGAACGCGATGTACAAGCTCGCGGTCACCCACAAGGTGCCGATGTGCGGCATCGACTACCCCGCCGGCATCGGCGGCCGCTCCGTCGATGTCGTCCTAGACGTGCTGGCCGGCAAGCCGGTGCCCAGCCGGGTCGAGATCAATCAACAGACCGTCGTCTCCCGCGGCGACGAAACCGTCTCGGTCAAGGCGGACATCTACGCCGAGGATTACGCGCTAATGGATCGGCCGGACGACGTGATCATGTCCACCGGGCTCGGGCCGAACTACGACGCCAAGACCTTCAAGGTCAACCTGCCGCAATAGGCTCGCGGGCGACGCGGGAGCCGGGCCGCCCGTTGCGGAGGAACAGCGCATGACCGTGATGGACGTCCTGGCGCCCGCGCTCGCGTCGGCCATGACGCCAGCCGTGCGCCTTTCGGGCGTCGGCAAGTCGTTCGGGCCGGTGCGGGTCTTGTCCGATATCGACTTCGATATCCGCGCCGGCGAGGTCCAAGCCCTCGTCGGCGAGAACGGCGCGGGCAAGTCCACGCTGATCAAGATTATCGCGGGCGTGCACGCTCCCTCGTTCGGACGGATCGAGCTGGATGGGCAGCCCGTCCGGTTCGGCGGGCCGGCCGAGGCTCAGAACCGTGGGATCGTCGTCATTCACCAGGAATTCTCGACCTTGCCGAACCTGACGGTGGCCGAGAACATCCTGCTCGGGATGCAGCCCCGCAACCGGCTCGGCTTGGTGAGCTGGCGGGCGACGCGGCGGCAGGCCGGGGCGTTGCTGGCGCAGCTTGGCCTTCCACTCGATCTCCGCGCGCCCGTGAGCGAGATGTCGGTGGCCGAGCGGCAGATGATCGAGATCGCCAAGGCTTTGGCCCGCGAGGCCCGCGTCATCGTGTTCGACGAGCCGACGGCCGTGATCTCGGGCGAGGAGGCGCGCACGCTGTTCGACGTGATACGACGGTTGCGGGCGCGCGGGGTGGGCATCGTCTACATCTCCCACCGTCTCGATGAGGTGTTCGAACTGGCCGACCGGGTCACGGTGCTGAAGGACGGACGGCGTGTGACCACGCAGCCTCTCGCCGCCCTCGATCGCCAGTCGATCATCGCCCACATGGTGGGCCGGCCCATTCAGCAGCTTTACCCGCCGCGCGCGCGGCCGCCGGCGGGTGCCGCGGTGCTGCAATTGCGCGACCTCCACCTCGCCCGCCGGGTCGCCGGGTGCGACCTCGTGGTGCGCCGGGGCGAGGTGCTCGGTGTCGCGGGAATGGCCGGCGCCGGGCGGACGGAACTGGCGCTGGGGATGTCCGGCGCCCTCGCGGTCACACGGGGCGAGATGCGCCTGAACGGCCACCCCTACCGCCCGCCCAGCCCGCGCGACGCCCACGCCGCCGGCATCGCCTATCTCACCGAGGACCGTCGCGCGGACGGGTTGTTCCCCACCCAGGGCGTGGGCGCGAACATCACGGTCACGACGCTGCGCCGGCATCTGCGGCGTCAGCTCATCGATCGCGGCTCGGAAGCCGCGGCCGTCGCGCGCTGGATGCAGGGACTGCGCATCCGCGCCGCCGGCCCGCGACAGGCGATCGGCCGGCTCTCCGGCGGCAACCAGCAGAAAGCCCTGTTCGCGCGCTGCTTGGAGGCCCGGCCCATCCTGTTGATCCTGGACGAGCCGACGCGGGGCGTTGACGTCGGCACCAAGGCCGAAATCTACCGGCTCATCGATCAGGCCGCGCGGGACGGGGCCGCGGTGGTGGTGATCAGCTCCGAGCTGCCCGAAGTGATCGGGTTGAGCGATCGGGTGGTGGTGATGCGCGAAGGCCGCATCGCCGGAGAGCTACGCGGCGAGGCGGTCACCGAGGAACGCATCGTCGCGCTTGCCACGCTGCACCCGGCCGGAGCCGCCGCGTGAGCGCCGCCCGCCTGTTCCTGCGCCGCACCGAATGGACGCCGGTGCTGGCCACCTTTCTCATCGTGCTCCTGCTCGCCGGCGGCAGCGTCCTGTCCGCGCGCTTCGCCGACCCCGGCAACCTCATGAACGTCCTCGAGCAATGCGCGGCGACCGGCTTCGTCGCGCTCGGCCAGATGCTGGTGATCCTGACGGGGGGCATCGATTTCTCGGTGGGCGGCCTCGCCAGCGTCGCGTCGGTGCTGCTGGCGGGCTTGCCCGGAGAGCAGGGCGGGATGTTCCTCCCGGCGCTTGCCCTCGTTTTGGCGGTCGGCACGGTCGTCGGACTGGTGAACGGGGCCGCGGTGATCCGGCTCGGCATGAACCCGCTGATCGTGACCCTGGGCATGGATTCGGTGCTGCAGGGCGCGGCGCTGCTCTACCGCAACCAACCCGGCGGGACGGCGCCGGATTGGTTCCAGGACCTCGCCTTCGCCCATGTCGCCGGCCTGCCGCTGACCGCGCTGCTGCTGCTGCTCGCCGCCGCGATGGCTTGGCTTTTCCTGCGCTACACCCGGCTCGGGCGGACGATCCACGCCGTGGGCGGAGACATCGCCGCCTCGCGCCTTTCGGGACTTCCGACCGGGCGAGCCCTGATCGTGGCTTACGCGACCTCCGGCTTTCTCGCGGCGTTGACCGGCGCCTATCTAGTCAGTCGCACCGGGGTGGGCGACCCCCGTGGCGGCGTCGGGCTCGAGCTGGCCTCCATCACCCCCGTCGTGGTGGGCGGAACGGTTCTCGCCGGCGGACGAGGCGGCGTGATGGGCACCGTGCTCGGCGTGCTGCTGATGACGCTGCTCAATAATTTGCTCAACTTCCTCGACGTCTCGACCTACGTGCAGTGGATTGTCCAAGGGGTGATCGTGATCCTGGCTGTGTCCGCGGGCACGCGGGAATAGGAAGCATGAGCGGAGCCACGCGGGGATCGAGATCGGCGAAGCTGCGCGCGGGGGTAGGCCGGCTTTCCGGCACCGTTGGGCTGGCGGCATTCCTTCTCGTGCTGGCTGTGGTCGTGGCCGCCTTGCAGCCCAGCTTTCTCGCGCCCGCCAACCTGCGCAACATCCTGGTCCAATCGGTGCCGCTCGGGTTCGTGGTTGTCGGTCAGACGTTGGTGATCCTGGTCCGTGGCCTTGATCTTTCCGTCGCCTCCGTGATGGCGACGGTCGCCGTCCTGGCCACCGCGTTCGACGCCCGCTCCGACCGCATGATGCTGCCGATCGCGGCGTGCGGGCTGGCGCTCGGGCTGGCGGTCGGGCTGGTGAACGGCGTGCTGGTGGTGAAACGCCGGATCTCGCCCTTCCTCGCCACGCTGGCGACTGCGGTGATGCTGCAGGGCGCCCGCTTCGCCTACACCAAGGGCGCGCCGTCCGGCAGCCTGCCGCCCGGTTTCGCCGTGCTCGCCACTGGCGCGATCGCGGGCGTTCCGATCAGCGTCGCCGTGCTGGCCCTGGTCTCGCTCCTCCTCGGCGTCCTGCTCGCGCGAACCGGCTTCGGCCGCATGTTATACCTCACCGGCGACAATCCGCGGGCGGCGCGGCTGGCCGGCGTCCCCGCCGGCAGGGTCACCATGGCCGCGTATGTGCTTAGCGGCATGCTGGCCGCCACGGCCGGCTTGTTCCTCATGGGCTATGTCGGGATCGTCGATAACTGGACCGGGCGCGGCTACGATCTCGACTCCATCGCCGCGGCCATCATGGGGGGAGCCGCGCTGAGTGGCGGGCGAGGCACCATCCAGGGCTCGTTGCTCGGGGCGCTCATCCTTGTCGTGCTGTTCAACATGGTGCTTATGCTCGGGCTCTCGGTCGAGTTCCAGCTCATCGTGAAAGGCCTGATCATCGTTGCCGCAGCCTCGTTCTACATGGCGCGGGACTGAACGGGGCGGCCCGCCGATGCGGCGCCGCGACGCGTTCGGGGCACTCGGCGCCGCCATGTTCGCCTGGAGGACGCGATCGGCGCGAGCGTCCAGCGCGCCATTGACGGAGGTCGCGCCGGGCATCCACGTGCGGCCCGGCATCGACGCGGACGCGGACGTCGGCAACGACGACGCCATCGCCAACATCGGCTGCATCGTCGGCGAGGCTTGCGTGGCCGTGATCGATCCCGGCGGCAGCCAGCGCGACGGCGAGCGGCTGCGCGCCGCCATCGGCACCGTGACCGATCGGCCGATCCGCTATGTGATCCTAAGCCACGTGCATCCCGACCACATCTTCGGTTCCTTGGCCTTCGCGGCTGACGACCCGGTGTTCGTCGGCCACGCCAGGAGCTCGGCGACGTGATGTACGTCCACACGCCGTTCCCGAACACGGTGTTCGCGCTCGACCTCAACGACAATGGCAAGATCATCTAGAAATACGAGCCGAAGCAGGATCCCGACGTCATTCCCGTGATGTGCTGCGACACCGTAAACCGCGGCGTCGCTTATGGGGATGGCAAGATCTTCCTGGCCCAGGCGGACGCGAAGCTTGTGGCCCTCGACGCCAAGACCGGGCGGGAGCTGTGGAAGGTCACCAACGGCGATCCAAAGAAGGGCGAGACGATGACGTCCGCGCCGATGGTCGTGAAGGACAAGGTGCTGGTCGGCATCAACGGCGGCGAGTTCGGGGTGCAGGGCCGCATGACGGCCTACAACAGGTCCGACGGCAAGCTCGCGTGGAAGGCGGCGTCGGTCGGCCCCGACGATCAGATGCTGGTCGACCCGCAGAAGACCACGAGCATGGGCAAGCCGATCGGGGCCGACTCGTCGCTAAAAACCTGGCAGGGCGACCAGTGCAAGACCGGCGGCGGCGACACCTGGGGCTGGTACTCATACGATCCGCAGCTGAACCTGATCTACTACGGCAGCGGCAACCCGAGCACCTGGAACCCGGCGCAGCGTCCGGGCGACAACAAATGGTCAATGACCATCTTCGCCCGCAACCCGGACACCGGAATGGCGAAGTGGGTCTTCCAGATGACCCCGCACGACGAGTGGGACTACGACGGCGTCAACGAGATGGTCCTGGCCGACATCAACGTGCAGGGTAAGCCGACCAAGGCGCTCGTGCACTTCGATCGCAACGGCTTCGGCTACACCTTGAACCGCGAGACGGGCGAACTGCTGGTGGCCCAGAAGTACGACCCGGCCGTGAACTGGACGACCCGGGTCGACATGGAGACGGGCCGGCCGCAGGTGGTATCGCAATATTCCACCCAGGCGCAGGGCGAGGACCACAACACCAAGAACATCTGCCCGGCGGCGCTCGGCAGCAAGGACCAGCAGCCGGCGGCGTTCTCGCCCAAGACCGGGCTGTTCTACGTGCCAATCAACCACGTCTGCATGGACTACGAGCCGTTCAAGGTTTCGTACACCGCCGGCCAGCCCTACGTCGGCGCGACGCTCTCTATGTTTCCGCCAAAGGGCGACAACAATCTCGGCACTTCATCGCGTGGGACGCCTCGACCGGAAAGATCGTCTGGTCGGTGCCCGAAACCTTCTCGGTGTGGTCTGGCGCGCTCGCCACCGCCGGCGACGTGGTGTTCTACGGCACGCTCGACGGCTACCTGAAGGCGGTCGACATCAAGACCGGCAAGGAGCTGTATCGCTACAAGACGCCGTCCGAGATCATCGGCAACGTCACCACCTACACGCACGGCGGCAAGCAGTACATCGCGGTGCTGTCCGGCGTCGGCGGGCTGGGCCGGCATCGGCATGGCGGCGGGCCTCGCCAACGATACGGACGGGCTCGGGGCCGTGGGCGCCTATAAGTCGCTCGCCAACTACACGCAGCTCGGCGGCGTGCTGACTGTGTTCGCCGTCCAATAAGTTGCTCCTCCGACCTGGCCGGCCAGAACCGGCCATGAGTTCGAGAGGGCGAAAGCGGTGGGCGCCGATCTGGCGGCGTACGGCTGGGTACAAAACGTGAGCAACCTCATCCTGAACATAAATCTCGTGATCGAGGATGCGGCCACCGGAAAGCGGCTGAACGCTGCGAGCGTCGACATTCGCGGCAACACCGACGAGTCCTGGGATCGAGGCCTTCGCTATCTCGTCCGCGAACGCGTGCTGGCTCCGCCAACCTGACATCCCTCCGCGCGCCGGCGAACCGGAGGGGTGCGCCTCACGTTGTTTTCCGAAATATCGAGCACGGGGGAACGCGGCATGACCGATCACAGGCGATCCATTTTCGCTGGCCTCGCGGCGCTCGGCTTTGCCTTGAGCGCGATCGGCTGCGCGGCGGCGCAGGGCATGACGTCGGGACCCGCCGTCGGATGACGGCGCTTACTCCCGTTCGAGCTTGTAACACCCCGAGAGGCTGGCGTCCGCGTGGCAGGACCGAGAAGCAACGACGCGGGCTGGATGGCGCCGTGCCTCGCGAGATCATCGCCGACCACGCCGGGCTCGATGGCGCGGCGCTGCCCATTCCGCACGCGCTGCGCGAAAAATTCGGCTACGTCCAAAGCGGAGTGAGCCGCTCATCGCGGACGCCTCGAACGTGTGGCGCGCGGCGAGCGGAGGGTTATTCCTGGCTGGACCGGGCGCTCGGCATGGGCGGCCAGGCGGTGGTGAACGAAATCAAGCGCTCCGGCCTGCGCGGTTGCGGCGGCGCGGGTTCCGACCGGGATAAGGTGGGACACCGTCCGGCTGGCGCGCGACGACCGCAAGTACATCATCTGCGACGCGGGCGACAGCGGCACCTTCGCCGACCGCATGTTAATGGAGGGCGACCCTTCAGCCTGATCGAAGGCATGACCATCGCGGCCGTCGCGGTCGGCGCCGGCGACATCTACACGCGCTCAAAGTAACAAGGTGACGGCGGTGCAGGTTCGGCGCACCAACCGCTTGTCCGACTCGCAGGCGCGCTTTCTCGACGAGGACGCTGCTCTCACTCGCGTCGCGCAAGCCGACGCGGCGGGGGCTGAACGACGCGAGGCCGGCGCCACGGCGCGCTTACCAGCGAAACGCTCGAATGGATGTCGGCAAGCTGGCCCACATGGCCACCAGGTCGCAAGCTTCTTCCGTCCCTATCCGGGAAGACGAGGCGTGCGCTGGCGTTCGCGACCACATCCAGGCGTTCTGGACTCGCGCATGCGCCAAGTACTTCTTGCCACGGGCCAGGCCGAGGTCTGGACCTGCTCGCCGTCAGGCGTTCGCGGCAATTCCGACCGCGGAAAGCCCGGTGCAAGACGAAACGGCGTCGTCCGGGGCGGTCGGGCAGCTTGCGAGCGATGCTGGCTGATCCGAGGTTCTGCTCGGGTCGTGGATGGTGCTGGCGCCGGCCGTCAGCCCCAGCTTTCCTTTGATCCCGCGCGCCGGCCGATCTTGGGT
>CAXUIE010000066.1:0-6274 GCA_964250825.1 uncultured Acidisphaera sp.
GCGGTGGAGCGTCACATCCGCCAGTTCCTGTCCGCCCACGCCGACGGGCTGGCGCCGTCGGACATCTATGATCGCGTCATCAACGAGGTGGAGCGGCCGCTGATCCAGATGACGCTCGCGGCCACCCGCGGCAACCAGATCAAGGCCGCCGCCATGCTGGGGCTCAATCGCAATACCTTGCGCAAGAAGATCCGCGACCTAGACATCCCGGTTGTGCGAGGGCTGGCTTGAGGGTTGGAGGGAACGTGATGGCCGCGCTCGACCGGGATAAGTCCGGACATGATGGCCGAGGCGGCTTCGGCAACGACGGGCGACATGGCTAGGCGCCCGTGAACGTCTCGCCCGATCCCGGCTCGCTCGCGCCGGCGGGCAGCGAGGCTAGTCGCGCCCCGGGCCGCTCCCGGTCCGGGCGGCTTGCCGACATCTTGCTCGGCAAGGTCGCGACCCTCGTGCTGGCGGCGGTGGCGCTGGTGCTCGGGTTCATCACCTTCGTTCTGCTTGCCCGCGGCGCGCCGTTCGGTTTCGGCAAGACGGTCGGCGTTGGCATGGTGCTGGCCAACCTGTCCATCCTGCTGGCGCTCGGTGCCGTGCTGGCCGGCCGTATCACCCGCGTCTGGGTCGAGCGACGGCGCGGTTCGGCCGGGGCGCAGCTGCACGTGCGGCTGGTCATGCTGTTCAGCGTCGTCACCGTGCTGCCGACCATCGTGATCGCCGTGTTCGCCACGGCCTTCTTTCACTTCGGCATCCAAGCCTGGTTCAACGAGCCGGTGCGTGCCGCGCTTAACGAATCGCTCGAAGTGTCGCGCGGATATCTCGAGGAACACGAGAACAACATCCGCGCCGTGGCACTGGAAATGGCGGCCGACATGGCGCGGGCCGGCAACTTCTTCTCGGCCGACCCCGATACGTTCGGGCAGTTTCTCGCCAGCCAGACCGCGCTCAGGGGATTGACGGAGGCGGTGATCTACGAGCCCGTCACCGGCCAGGTCATGGCGTCGGCCGGGATGCTGGCGGGGTTGGGCGCGGAGCCGCCCCCAGCCTGGGCGACCGAACGGGCCCGCACCGGAGACGTCGCGGTCGTGCCGGGGGGCGATCATACGCGGGTGCGCGCCGTGGTGCAGCTCGGCTCCACACCGACGCTGATGCTGATGATCGGCCGGCCGATAGACCCGCAAATTCTCGAGCACATGGTGAGCACGGAATCGGCTGTCGCGGAATACGAGCGGCTGGACCAGAACCGCTCCTGGCTGCAGCTCGCCTTCGCCTGGATCTTCGCGCTGCTCGCCGTGCTGGTGCTGTCGGCGGCCGTGCTCATCGGCTTGGTGATGGCGAACCAGATCGCGCGCCCGATCGGCCGGTTGATCCACGCCGCCGAGCGCGTCCGGGGCGGCGATCTCGCGACACGCGTGCCGGAAACCGCGCGAGAGGACGAGATCGCCGGCCTGTCTCGGGCGTTCAACCGGATGACCGGCCAGCTCGCCGCCCAGCGGGCCGAGCTGATGGAAGCCTACGGCCAGATCGACGAGCGGCGGCGGTTCACCGAAGCCGTGCTGTCGGGGGTTTCGGCCGGCGTGATCGGCTTGGACGCGGCCGGCCGCATCGAGTTGCCGAACCGCGCCGCCGACACGCTGCTCGGCCGGGACCTGATGGCGGCGCTCGGCCAGGACCTCGCGGGCGTCGTCCCGGAATTCGCGGGATTGGTGCGTGCCGGGATGGCCGTGCCCGATCGTGCGCTGACCGAGGAGGTGCGCATCGGCCCAGCCAGCCATCGGCGGACGCTTCTCGTCCGAGTGGGCGCAGACCGTCAGGGTGGCCGCACCGACGGCTTCGTGGTCACCTTCGACGACATAACCGAGTTGCAGTCGGCGCAGCGCAAGGCCGCCTGGGCCGATGTCGCGCGGCGGATCGCCCACGAGATCAAGAACCCGCTGACCCCGATCCAGCTGTCGGCCGAGCGCTTGAAGCGCCGCTTCGCCAAGGAGATCACCTCCGACCCGGACACCTTCACGCTTTGCGCCGACACCATCGTCCGCCATGTGGGCGACATCGGCCGCATGGTGGACGAGTTCTCGGCTTTCGCCCGGATGCCGCAGCCGGTGATTAGGCCGGAGGATCTGGGGCGTATCGCTCGCGAGGCGCTGGTGCTGCAGCGAACCGCGCGGCCGGAGATCAGCTGGATCACGGACATTCCCGAGCGCGGGCCGGTCGCACCCTGCGATCGCCGCCTGCTCGGCCAGGCGCTCACCAACCTCCTGCAGAACGCCGCCGACGCGATCGCCATGCGGCCGGGCGCCGGGCGAATCGCGCTGTCAGTGGAGCAAGCGGGGGCCGAGGTTCGGCTCACGGTGGCCGATGACGGGGCCGGCCTGCCGTCAGACGATCGCGGGCAGCTCACCGAGCCATACGTCACGCACAAGGCTAAGGGCACAGGTCTTGGCCTTGCCATCGTGAAGAAGATCATGGAGGACCACGGAGGCCGCATCGGACTCGACGACCGCCCCGACGGTGGGCCGGGTGCCGTGGCCACGCTTGTCTTGCCGTTGAAGGTAGCCGATGCCGCATGAGATCCTGATCGTCGACGACGAGCCAGACATCCGGCTGCTGATCGAGGGCCTGCTGCGCGATGAGGGTTACGAAACCCGGCAGGCCGCCGACTCCGATGCCGCCATCGCCGCGTTTCGCGCCCGCCGGCCGTCGGCCGTGCTGCTCGACGTCTGGCTGCAGGGCTCCCAGCTCGACGGGCTCGGCATCCTCCAAGCGTTGCACAGCGAGCAGCCGCAGGTGCCCGCGGTCATGATCTCCGGCCACGGCACGATCGAGACGGCCGTTCAAGCGATCCAGCACGGCGCCTACGACTTCATCGAGAAACCGTTCCAGTCAGACCGTTTGCTCCTTGTTCTGCGCCGGGCGCTGGAGGCCGCGGCGCTCGCCCGGGAGAACGCGGAGCTTCGCCTGCGCGCCGGGCCGGAAACGAGCCTGACCGGAGACAGCCCAGCCATCTGTACACTGCGGGCGGGGGTGGAAAAGGTGGCGCCGACGGGGTCGCGCGTGCTGATCCAGGGACCGGCCGGGTCCGGCAAGGAGGTGGCCGCCCGGATGATCCACGCCCGGTCGCGCCGGGCAGAGGGGCCGTTCGCCGTGCTTAACTGCGCGATCCTGGCATCGTCGCGTTTCGAGGAAGCGTTGTTCGGCACCGAGACCGGCAGCGATCCGGTGGTCCAGCCGCGGCGGGCCGGCGTGCTGGAGCGCGCGCATGGCGGCACGTTGCTGCTCGACGAGGTGTCCGACATGCCGCTCGAAACGCAGGGCAAGATCGTGCGCGCGCTGCAGGATCAGACGTTCGAGCGAATGGGCGGCTCGGCTCGCGTGAAGGTCGACGTGCGCGTGATCGCGACCAGCAACCGCGACTTGCAGACCGAGATCGCCGCGGGGCGGTTTCGCGAAGACCTTTATTACCGCCTCGCGGTCGTGCCGCTGAAGGTTCCGGCGCTCAAGGACCGGCGCGAGGACGTCCCGGCACTCGCCCGATTGTTCATGTGCCGCTCGGCCGAGGCGTCTGGGATGCCGGCGCGGGACTTGTCGGCCGACGTGCTCACCGCGCTGCAGGCTTATGATTGGCCCGGCAACGTCCGCCAGCTGCGCAACCTGATCGACTGGCTGCTCATCATGGCCCCGGGCGGGGCGCTCGACCCGATCCGCGCCGACATGCTGCCGCCCGAGATCAGCTCGAACGCGCCGGCGTTGCTGACGATCGATCCCTCGGCCGACATCATGGCGCTCCCGTTGCGCGAGGCGCGCGACCTGTTCGAAACGCAGTATCTGCAAGCGCAGCTGCTGCGGTTCGGCGGCAACATCAGCCGCACGGCGCAGTTCGTCGGAATGGAACGCAGCGCGTTGCATCGCAAGCTGAAGCAACTCGGGGTGAACTCGGAGGATCGGAATAGCGGATAGCGTCGCGGTCAAGCTGGGGGCGCAGCGCCGGTAGGCTGCGGTCGCCTCCGTCGGACGAGCGATCACAAAAGATCTGGGTGGTTGTCGTTCTCGTGAGCAGGCGTGAGAATGCACTATGAGCGCCACGCCCGACTAGGGCGACGTCGCAGCGGACAAGGAAGGCCCGGTTCTGCGTTCAAAGCTCCCTCCTTCGTCGGGAAACTGTTTTGAACAAAATCCGTGGCGAGCGCACGAGACGCAGGCGCGTGAGCTGGTGCGAGCGCACAGGAGTTCCGAATGGCGCCCGCGCGGCCGACATACGTTATGCGGCGGCCCTCGAGGAGGAACGAAGTCGGCTGGCCGATTACGCGAGAACGCGGCGAAACCGCGAGGAGATTTCCCGCCGCGTTGCCGATCCAACAAGACGGCTCGACCAGGAGCACTCCGTTCAGGCGCTCGCAGACCATGCCAGTGAAATCCAGGCACGTGCTGTATGTCGTTGGCAACTTCGATGAATCGAGCCATGTGGGCGTGTTCGCCGAGGCAGCACGCTTGCTCGAGCGGCGCTCAGCCGAGGAATGGTGGTCGAGCAGCACGTCCGTCCCGGAATTTTGCTTGCACGTCGAGAGCTCGCAGCACTCAACGCATACGTTACCGATGCTCTTCGTGCTTGAAGATCGCGGCGGGGTGAAGCGCAGCGCGTCTCGCACAAGCTCAAGGAACTCGGCGTGAACTCGGAACATCGGAATACCGCGTGAGCGCGCCGGCCAGAAGCGCGTATTCCGCGGCGTTTTTCGACGCCCAGGCCGCCGGCAGCCTCGCCTCGGCGCGCATTGTCCTGGCGGCGCTGTTCGAGGCTGTTCCGGTCGCGTCGGTCGTCGACGTCGGATGCGGCGTCGGCCCTTGGCTGCGCGCGGCGCTCGATCTCGGCGCGGCGCGCGTGCTCGGACTCGATGGCGCGTATGTGGACCGTACCCGCCTGATGGTCGATCCGGCGAACTTCCGCGCCTGCGATCTCGCTGCGGACAACGTCACCGAGGCGATCTCCGCCGACGCGGCCGAATTTGATCTGGTCGTCTCGGTCGAGGTCGCCGAGCATCTGCCGCCAGCGCGCGCGCCGTCGTTCGTCGCCGAACTTTGTGCCCTCGGCGAATTGATCCTGTTCTCGGCCGCAGTGCCGGGGCAGGGCGGCACCGATCACGTCAACGAGCAATGGCCTGCCTACTGGGCGGGACTGTTCGACGATGCGGGCTACACCTGCTTTGACGGGCTGCGGCCATTGCTTTGGAACGAGCCGGGCTGCGAGTGGTGGTACCTGCAAAACGTGCTGCTGTTCGCCAAGAGCAACACGCAAGTCTGCGAGCGGCTGGCCGGCCTCTGGCCGCACGCCGCCGCGCAGCCGCTAAGCCTCGTGCATCCGAGGATGTATGCGCACGCGACTATGCATTTCAGCAAACACGTGCGCGAACTCAAGGCGTTGCGCGAGCAGGTCGTGTATCTCACTGGGCTCGCCGCCGCGCGCGCGAACACGATCGAGATGATCCGCGCGTCGACGTCGTGGCGGATCACCAGTCCGCTACGCGGTCTCGCTACGCGGTTGCGACGTTAGATCAGGGCGCGCCGGTACGGGATAAGCCGCGCACGGCGGTGCCGTCAGACTGAACCGAACAACCGTTCCGACGCGATGCGCGCGCCGTCGCTGAGTGCCCGGAGCTTGGCCCAAACCACGTCTTCCGCGACCCGGCCGCGGCCGGCCGACGTGTCGAACCCGCAATCGGTGCCGGCGATCAGCCGCGTAGGATCGCCGAGCGCGCGGGCGGCCCGCTCGATCCGGTCGGCAACCACTTCGGGATGCTCGATGTAGTTAGTTACCGTATCGATCACGCCAGCGATCACGAGTTGATGCTCGGGCAGCTCGCTCAGCGCGCGGTACTCGTGGGCGTGGCGCGGATTGGCGAAGGGCAGCACGAGCGCGCCCACGCGGGCGTGCTTGAGGACCGGGAGGATGTCGCGCAGCGCGACGTCGCAATCGTGCGGGCCTTCGTAGTTGCCCCAGCAAACATGCAGCCGGACCTGCTCGAGCGGCACGTCGGCGAGCGCGTTGTTGATCGTCTCGATCACCCGCTCGGAGAAGCCGAGGAAGTCGCCGAGCGGGCGGTCCTGGTAGGTGATGTGCCGCTCCATCGCGAGGTCGGGCGCGTCGATCTGCAGCACGTAGCCGTGCTTGGCGATCGTCTCGTACTCGACGCGCAACGCCGCGCCCAAGGCCGCCAGGTAGGCGTCCTCAGTGTCATAGTGCTCGTTCAGCATGGCGGCGGCGGTGAGTCCCGGCGCGGGGGGGGGG
>CAXUIE010000066.1:6284-12850 GCA_964250825.1 uncultured Acidisphaera sp.
CGGCGGCCCGCGCCGCCCTCGGCGAGCGCCGAGGCGAAGTCGGCGCACTCGGCCTCGACCAGCGCGCGATCGAGATAGCGGACGTCGCCCACCGCCTTCGGCACGCCGCCGACGTTGCTCACGTGCTCGGTCGCGCCCATCTGCGCCCGCATCATCGCGCCGTAGCCGGGGTAGCGCGCCAGGTCGGCGAACGGCCGGCGGTTCCAGCTCCCGCCAAAGCCGCTCATACGGTGCCGCACGTAAAGAAAGAACGCTTCGCGCTGCTGCTCGCCATTGTTGCCGACGTCGATGCCGGCCTCGATCTGCTTCGGCACCACCCAGCGCAGCGCAGCCCGCCCCGCCTCGACCAGCGCCGCCTCGTCGATCGCTTCGCCGCGGGCGCGCTTGGCGTAGAGGTGAGTGAGCGCCGCCGGACGCGGCAGGCTCCCGGCATGGGTGGTCAGGATCCAGTCCTGGCTGCGTTGCATCGTTTCCTCCCGGGCGTCACAGAGTGCGTTATCCTACATCGTAGCGGGAATGGTCCGGGAGCCGGAGGAATGAGTCGCATCGCCTACGTCAATGGTCGCTACGTGCCGCAGCGCCACGCCGCGGTGAACGTGGAGGACCGCGGCTACCAGTTCGCCGATGGCGTTTACGAGGTGGTGCTCGTCCAGGGCGGCCGGTTCGTGGACGAGGATCGGCATCTCGCCCGACTCGAACGCTCGCTCGGAGCCATCCGGATTGCGGCCCCGCTGAGAGCGGCAGCCCTGCGCCGGGTGCTGCGCGAGGTCGTAGCCCGCAACCGCGTGCGGAACGGGTTGGCCTACGTCCAGGTCACCCGCGGTGTCGCCCGCCGCGACCATCCGTTCCCGGCCAAGCCGGTCCCTGCCGCGGTCGTCGTGACGGCGCGCCGGCTGCCGCCGTTCCCGACGGACCCCGAGCGGTGGGCGACCGCGGCGATCACGGCGCCCGACCAGCGCTGGATCCGCTGCGACATCAAGTCGACCGGCCTCTTGCCGAACGTGCTCGCCCGCCAGTCAGCGCGGGAGCGGGGTGCTGCCGAAGCGATCCTCGTCGATGCGGACGGCGTCGTGACCGAAGGCGCCGCCACCACGGTCTGGATCGTCGGCCGGGATGGCATCCTTCGCACCCGCCAGCTCGACGTTGCCATCCTGCCGGGCTGCACGCGCGAAGCGCTGATCGCGCTCATGGAAGCGGCAGGCATCGGGTTCGCCGAGCGGGCGTTCAGCGCCGCCGAGCTACGGGACGCGCGCGAGGTGTTCCTTACCAGCGCGACCAGCTATGTTCGTCCGGTCGTGGCACTCGACGGCGAGCCGGTGGGCGACGGTACGGTCGGCCCGGTCACGCGCGACCTGTTCGCCCGGTTCGCCCGCCATGTTCGGGGCGACGGGAGGAACGCGGCGTAGGCGACGATGAACCGACCCTCCTTGTTGCTTTGGGATTGGGACAACACGCTGGTCGACGGCTGGGTGGGGATCACCGCGGCGATGAACGCCGCGTTCGCCGCCTTCGCCCTGCCGCGCTGGACCGTGGAGGAAACGCGGCGGCGGGCGCGCGTCTCTGTCAGGGAAGCGTTTCCCGCGCTGTTTGGGAGCGAGTGGCGGCGGGCGCGGGAGATCTTCTACGCGGCGTTCGCGGAGGACCACCTCGATCACGTGACGCCGATGCCGGATGCGGCGGACGCGCTGGCCGCCGGCGCGCCCTGGCCGCAGGGCATCGTTTCCAACAAGCGCGGCACGTTTCTGCGGGCGGAGGTGGCGCATCTCGGCTGGGCGTCGCGTTTCGGGGCGGTTGTCGGGGCAGGGGACGCGCGCGCGGATAAGCCAGACCCGGCCTCGATTTTGCTAGCCCTGGGCCGCATGAGCGCACAGGCGGAGAAAGGAATATGGTATCTGGGCGATACCGCGAGCGACATGGCTGCCGCCCGGGCGGCGACGCATCGCACGACGGCGGGGTTGAGCGGGCGCGGCCCGATCTCCATTTCGAGCACGCGCACGGGCTGGCCGCATGCCTTCGGACGCTTGCGTAGGCGAGCAAGGCCGATGCAGTGTGGCGCGGTCGGCCGCCCGCCACAACTGTCGGCAGTAAGGAAGCAACAACTCCCACACAAGAAGGATAACAAACGTGGCAACTGAAAAAGCACAGAATGTTCAGGACGTGTTCCTGAACCATGTGCGGAAGAACAAGACCCCCGTCACCGTTTTCCTGGTTAATGGCGTCAAGCTGCAGGGGATCATCACCTGGTTCGACAATTTTTCCGTGCTGTTGCGTCGCGACGGTCATACGCAGCTCGTCTACAAGCACGCGATCAGCACCGTGATGCCGGGCGCCCCCATCCAATTGTTTGATGCGGCGAGCTCCATCGGCGCAGCCGCCGCTCCGGCGCGAGGAGAGAACACGCTGACAGCCATGCGGGAGGCCGCAACTGCCGACGGAGGGTAAACGGAACGGGGCGGGCCACGGGCCGAACGGGGGGGCAACCGGACCGACGGGGGCGGCGGTCGTCCTGCCCTGGGAACGGGCCGAACGGCACGACGCGGCTCGGGCCGGGGAAGCGCGGCTGGCTGAAGCCGTCGGCCTCGCCGCGTCCATCGGCCTTGTGATTGTGCGATCGATCATCCTGCCGCTTCGCGCCCGACGGCCCTCGACCTTGTTCGGGGCGGGCCAGGTCGAGACCGAGGCGGCCGCCATCGCCGAGGACGCGGTTGCGGTCGCGATCGTCGATGCCGCGTTGACGCCGGTGCAGCAACGCAATCTCGAACGGGCCTGGGCGTGCAAGGTGATCGACCGAACGGGGTTGATCCTCGACATCTTCGGAGAACGGGCCCGCACCAAGGAAGGCAGCCTCCAGGTCGAGCTCGCGCATCTCGATTACCAGCGATCGCGTTTGGTGCGGTCCTGGACGCACCTTGAGCGGCAGCGAGGCGGCTTCGGTTTCCTGGGCGGCCCCGGCGAGACCCAAATCGAGGCGGACCGGCGGCTGATCGCCGAGCGCATGGTGCGCTTGAAGAAAGATCTCGAGCAGGTGCGGCGCACGCGCGGCCTGCATCGGTCGGCCCGGCAACGGGTGCCGTTCCCGGTCATCGCCTTGGTCGGCTACACCAACGCGGGCAAGTCCACGCTGTTCAACGCCCTGACCGGCGCCGAGGTCACGGCGCGGGACCAGCTGTTCGCCACGCTGGATCCGACCATGCGCGGCTTGCGCTTGCCCTCCGGCCGGCGCGCGATCTTGTCCGATACCGTGGGTTTCATCAGCGAACTGCCGACGGAGCTTGTCGCCGCGTTCCGCGCGACACTCGAGGAGGTGGCGGAGGCGGACGTGATCGTCCACGTGCGCGACGCGGCGCACCCGGACAGCGCGGCCCAGCGCGGCGATGTGGTCGCTGTGCTCGACGGCATGGTCAAGGACGGCGCGCTCGATCCGCGCTGGCCCGACCGCACCATCGAGGTGCTGAACAAGGCGGATCTGCTTGGCGGCGTGGCGGCCGTTCCCGCGCGCCCCGGTTCGGTTCCCGTATCGGCCGTGACCGGCGAAGGGCTCGGGGCGTTGCTGGCCGCCATCGACGAACGCATCGCGGCCGCGATGGAGGTCGCGGATTATGCGATCCCTCCGGCGGACGGCGCTCGCCTCGCCTGGCTTTACCAGCACGGTGAGGTGGTCGGGCGGCACGATGAGGACACCGCGATCCGCGTGACGGTGCGCTTGCTGCCGGCCGACCGGGCGCGCTTCGAGCAGCACGGGCCATACGCGACGGAGTGACGGAACGGCTCGGACGTTAGGCCGCGGAGGGAGCATGAAGGACCGGCACGTCCTGCAGAACGGCTATCTAAGCGCCACCATCAAGGCGGACGGCGCGGAGCTGTGCTCCCTGCTCGACGCCGAGGACGAAGAGCTGCTCTGGCAAGCCGAGCCTGTTTGGCCTCGGCACGCGCCCGTTCTGTTTCCGATCGTCGGTCGACTCAAGGGCGACGTGTTGCGACATCGCGGCCAGGGCTACCCTATGACGCAGCATGGCTTCGCGCGCGACCGCCGGTTTGCGTGGCTGCAGCGCACCGCGACGATGTGTCGACTCGCGCTGCACGACGACGGGGAGACGCGCGCCCACTACCCGTTCCCATTCCGCTTGGAGATCGCCTACACATTGGCCGACGACGCGCTGGAGATCGCCTGCACTGTCAGCAACACCGGCCGCGAAACGCTGCCCACCTCGGCGGGGGCTCACCCTGCGTTTGCCTGGCCTCTGGCGGAGGGCGTGGAGAAGGAGGCGCATCGGCTCGAGTTCGACGCGCCCGAGCCCGCGCCGATCCGCCGTCTGCGGGGAGGACTGCTGACCCCGGAGCCGAAGCCCTCGCCGATCGAGGGACGGACGCTTCCGCTCCACCCGTCCCTGTTCGACGCCGATGCCGTGATCCTGCCTCGGCCGGAAAGCCGCTCGCTTCGCTATTCCGCGCCCGGCGCGCCGACCATCGAGCTATCCTGGGAAGGGTACGAGCAGCTTGGCATCTGGTCGAAGCGGGGCGGCGACTTCCTGTGCATCGAGCCGTGGCGCGGGTTCGCGAGCCCGGAGGATTTCGACGGGGAGTTCAGCGACAAGCCGGGTGTTATGCTGATCCCGCCGGGTGACAAGCGCGTGTTGCTGCACCGTATAAGGATCTGTTGATATCCCTGGCCTATGCCGCTCGACGGACGAAAAAGGTGCGATGGCGGAGCGATTTCACGGAGGGTGGATCTGGCGTCCTCGCCGCTAGTCTAATGAATGATCCCGTGCAGAGGTTGTGAAGTTAAGCAATACGCGCGACTCGAACCGTCCCTTCACTTCGGTCAACGCAAACGCGGAACACGTCGATTCGAAAGCTTCCGTTGACCGGAACCTCTCAGCCGCTCGACGAGGCGGTCTCCCGTTTCGGCGTATCGAACACAAAGGCTCCGCTGGAACGCTGGATGCCGCCTTCCGCCTGGGGCGTGGGCGCGCACGCGAAGCACCTGCGCAATCTCTACATTTACTTCTGGCGATGGGCGATGATCTTCCGCGAACGACCGACGAGATCTGGGTGGTGGACTGCTCGCCTGAAGGCCACCAGCCGGCGATCGCGAGCCGCATCTTCCAGGGCGTGCAGCATCCGACGGTCCTGCGCTGACGTTCACCAGCCTGATCCCGGATCTGCACCACTACGCCGGCCGGGGAGGCCGCGCCTTCCCCTTGTGGGCCGATGCTGCTGGCACCAAACCAAGCCTGCGGCCCGCCGTTCTCGCGCAGCTCGCGACCGCCTACGGTGCGACCGTCTCCGCCGAGGACCTTCTCGCCTATATCGCGGCCATTGCCGCACACCCCGCGTATACGGCCCACTTCGCGCCCGATCTCGTGCAGCCAGGCCTGCGCATTCCGCTCACCGCCGATCCCGCTGTTCGCCGAAGCGGCCGCGCTCGGCCGCGAGGTGATCTGGTTGCACACCTTTGGCGAACGCTTCGCGGACCCGCAGGCGGGACGGCCCGCTGTCGCAACGCGCCTGCCGGATTCCGAGCGGCCACACATCCCCGAGGGCGGAGCAATCCCATCGACGGAAGACGCAATGCCGGAGACGATCGCCTACGATCCAGTGGCGCGGCGGCTGCAGATCGGCACCGGCTACGTCGATAACGTTTCGCCGGAAGTCTGGCCTACGAGGTCTCCGGCAAACAGGTGCTGACGCAGTGGTTCAGCTACCGCGGCCGCGACCGCAGACGACCGATCATTGGAGACCGCCGCCCGCCGTCGCCGCTCGGCGACATACAGCCGGCGGGCTGGCTCGCCGAGTACACGACGGAACTGTTGAACGTGCTGAATGTGCTAGGCCGGCTCGTAAAGCTTGAAGGTCGTCAGGCCGATCTTCTTTCTCGAATCTGCTCGGGACCAACGATCCCTAACGATGCGCTTGCAACCACTGCCCAACCTACGAAGAAGGCGGGAAAGCAAAAAATGGGAAGCAGGGCGAGTTGATAGCTGACCCGGTGCGTGCGCGACTTCAGAAACGCCCACGCGAACGAACTTAGTCGACAAGCGGTCTAGCTGAGACGTTGGAGACGTATCTAGCGGCGCCGTGGTGGGTAGCAAACGCGGCTCGCGCAAGCGGTCCGCAACACAGCGATAAGCCGTTCGCGCGACGCACTCCGACATCGTGGCGGCGCGGCGTTCGGCCGTCCGCGCGCAATCCCGACCTTAATCACCGTTCCGCATCCTTCACGGCACGCCACTCCGCCTCCATCTCGGCGAGCGTGGCATCGGCTGGCGCCTTCCCGCTCAAGGCAAGCCGCCGCTCGACGGCCTTGAACCGACGTGCGAACTTCGCGTTCGCCCCGCGCAGACATTCCTCTGGATCGAGGCCGAGCTTGCGAGCGAGATTGGCGCCGACAAACAACAAGTCGCCCACTTCGTCGGCCAGCCGTGCCGGATCGGCGCCCGCGAGTTCCGCGCGCAACTCGGCCATCTCCTCTTCTAGCTTTTCCAGTACCGCCGGCGCGTTCGGCCAGTCAAAGCCGACGCGGGCGGCGCGGGCCGTAAGCTTCAGAGCGCGCGTCAGGGCAGGGA
>CAXUIE010000067.1:0-12845 GCA_964250825.1 uncultured Acidisphaera sp.
TGGAGCGGGTGAAGGGAATCGAACCCTCGTATGCAGCTTGGGAAGCTGCCGTTCTACCATTGAACTACACCCGCGGGCCGCCTCCAACGAGACCGCACCATAGTGTTCCCACCTTGACGGCGCAATCCGGCGAAGACTAGGTTAATGACGGCTTTGGTCGGCTGCCGCCGAGAGGGCCCCTCGTGATTTGTCCGGCTGGATTGCGGCGAGGTAAAACAAGCGCGCTAAAGAGGCCAGCCTGCCGCCCGCGCGTCGGATGGAGGGCTGCTCGGAGGTCGGGCCAATCGCGAGAGGCCGCCGCCCGATGTCCGACGCTTCCGTCCACCGTTCCGCAACCCGGCTCGTGCATGGCGGCGTTCAGCGCAGCCAGTTCGGCGAAACGGCCGAAGCGCTGTTTCTAACCTCGGGCTTTGTCTACGACAGCGCCGAGCAGGCCGAGGCGACATTTCGTAACGAAATCGAGCATTTCCAGTACACCCGGTTCGGCAATCCGACGGTCAGCATGCTGGAGGACCGGCTCGCCCTGCTCGAAGGCGCCGAGGCTTGCCGGGTGACGGCCAGCGGCATGGCGGCGGTCCACGCCGCGCTGTTTTCCCACCTTAAGGCGGGAGATCGCGTTGTCGCGTCCCGCGCGCTATTCGGCAGCTGCTTCTGGATCGTTGCCACCTTGTTGCCCCGCTTTGGCATTCGCACTGAGTTCGTCGATGGCGCCGACCTCGGCCAGTGGCGGGCGGCGCTGGCCCAGCCCGCGCAGCTCGTGTTGCTGGAAACGCCATCCAATCCGATGCTGGAGATTATCGATCTGCGCGCCGTCGCCGACCTGGCACATGCGGCCGGGGCGCTCACCGTGGTGGACAACGTGTTTGCGACACCGCTGCTTCAGCAGCCGCTCGCGCTAGGCGCCGATGTCGTCGTGTATTCCTGCACCAAGCACATCGACGGCCAGGGCCGGGTGATGGGCGGGGCGGTGCTCAGCCGACGGCGATGGGTGGAGAACACGCTCCAGCCATTCCTGCGCAACACTGGACCTTCCTTGTCCCCGTTCAATGCCTGGTTGCTGCTCAAGGGGCTGGAAACCCTCAAACTCCGGGTGGACGCATCGAGCACCGTGGCGGAGGCGATCGCCGGCTTCCTCGCCGAACGGCGGGAGGTCGCCCGCGTTTGGTATCCGACCCGGCCCGAGCATCCGCAGCATGTGTTGGCCCGCGCCCAGATGAGCGCTGGCGGCACGATCGTGTCGTTCGAGGTGCGCGGGGGCCGGGAGGCCGCGTTTCGGGTGATGAACGGGTTTCGGTTGATCGCCGTGTCGAACAACCTGGGCGACTCGAAGTCGCTCGTCACTCATCCCGCGACGACCACGCATATGCGGATCGGCGCCGAGGAGCGCGCGCGGCAGGGCATCACGGACGGGGCGATCCGTCTTTCAGTGGGGCTGGAGGATGTGGCGGACCTCATCGAGGACTTGGCCCGGGGATTATCGCAGGCCGCGCGCGTCGCTTACGCGGCTGAGTAGGCGGCCTGGACAATCGCCGCCGCCGAGCCTTGAATCGGTTGAAACATAAGTCGCATGGCCATGCCCGAAGACTACGCCGAGACCACGCGCAACATCCGCGTTTCCGTCCGGTCCTCCTACTTGGAGGATCGATCTAATCCGGAGGAAGGCCGCTTCGAATGGGCATACCGCGTGCGGATCGAGAATCACGGCCGTGAGCCGGTGCAACTGCTGCGACGAACCTGGCGCATCACGGACGCCCATGGCCGAACCCAGCACGTCCACGGCGCCGGCGTAGTGGGCGAGCAGCCGATCCTGGAGCCCGGCGAGATATTCGAGTACACGTCCGGCACGCCGCTCGACACGCCATCGGGCTTCATGGTCGGTGCTTACCATATGATCGTCCCAGCCTCCGGCGAGAATTTCGACGTGGCGATTCCGGCGTTTAGCCTCGACAGCCCGCATGGGGGCGGGCGAGTGCATTAAACGGGCGCCGGTGCGGCACCCTCAGGCACCCCTATCAACCGTTGATCGAATGTCTCGGGGAGAAAGCTTTCCTTGGCCCAATTCACGCCCTTCGCTTCGCCGAGCACGCGGCGGACTCCGACCGAGCAGGAAGCCGAGGAGGCCGTGCGCGTGCTGCTGCGTTGGGCCGGCGACGACCCCGCGCGGGAGGGACTGATCGACACCCCGCGCCGTGTCGTGCGCTCGTTCAACGAGTTCTTCGCGGGCTACAAGGAAGATCCGGCCGCGCTGCTCGAACGCACGTTCGAGGAAACGGACGGTTATGACGAGATCGTGCTGCTGCGCGACATCCGCGTGGAGAGCCATTGCGAGCACCACCTTCGTCCGATCATCGGGCACGCCCATGTCGCCTACCTGCCAGGCAACCGCGTTGTCGGCATCAGCAAGCTGGCCCGCGTTGTCGACGCCTTCTCGAAGCGGTTGCAGATTCAGGAAAAGATGACGGCGCAGATCGCCAACGTGATCCAGGACGTGCTGCAACCGCGTGGGGTGGCCGTCGTGATCGAGGCCACGCACGAGTGCATGACAACTCGCGGCGTTCACAAGACTGGCGTCACCATGATGACCAGCCGGATGCTCGGCACTTTCCGCGACGACCCGAGCACGCGGCGCGAGCTGATGGCGCTGATCGGCAGTCCTCGAACGGGTGGCGGCTGACCTTCTCGAGGAGTGGACGCTCGGTTTGAAGGCTTGAGTGCCATGCCCGGGCAACGCGATTTGTCAGGGTAGCATCCTGTTTGCCGCGTATTGCTCGCTCACGGGGCGGAGCGCCCGTTCAGCCACGCACGAGGGCAAGCACCCGCGTCGCCGTCGCTTGGCTCGCCCAGTCGGCGGCACCCTCGAGGCGCGCGCGCTCCAGACCTGATTTATCGATGATGATCGTGGTCGGGATGCCCCGCACACCCCAGGCGCGCGCCGCCGTGCCGTGCGGGTCCAGCAGCACGGGGAGCCCGCCGAGCTCGTGCGCTTCGTAGAACCGTCGGACGGCCGCAGCGCCATCCCGGTCCGATGACAGGGGGAGCACCGCGACGTCCTGCGGGCCGAGCCGCGCCGCGAGCTTCGACAAGGCGGGCATCTCCGCCACGCATGGCACGCACCACGTGGCCCAGAGATTGACCACCATGCCGTGGCCGCGGAAATCCACGGGGCGGTGCTCGGCGCCGTCGCTGCCGAGAAAGACGATGTCGGCCGGCACCGGCGTGGGCGGGTCGGTCGGGACCAGCGCGTTCGCCGCGTCCGGCAGATCCTCGGCGCGCGGTTGGCGCCCGATCGCCACCGCCGCGACGGTCCCGGCCGCCGCCTTTCGTGAGCGAGACGCCGGACCGCCCGAGCACCGAAAACCCGGCGGGTGCGAACACCCAGTGGGGCGGTCGGTTCGCCGCCGGGCCGGCGGCGATCATGGGTGAGATCAATGCCTCGATCGGGTTTGATCGCAAGATGTGGCGGCAGGATATCCGGGGCTCGCTCGCGCACGCCGCGATGCTCGCCCGGACCGGCTTGATCGACGCCCCCGACGAGCAGGCGATTCGCGGGGGGCTCCAAGCGATCGGCGCAGAGATCGAGGCCGGGCGCTTCCCTTTCGCTGAGGCGCTCGAGGATATCCACATGAATATCGAGGCGCGGCTGACCGAGCGCGTTGGGGACGCCGGCAAGCGCCTGCATACCGCGCGAAGCCGCAACGACCAGGTGGCGACCGATTTCCGCCTCTGGGTGCGCGACGCGATCGATGCGCTCGATGCGCAGTGCGCCGACCTGATGCGGGCGCTGGCTGGGCGCGCGCTCGATCACGCCGGCGATCCGATGCCGGGTTTCACGCATCTGCAAACCGCTCAGCCGGTGACGTTCGGCCACCACCTGCTCGCTTACGTCGAGATGCTCGGGCGCGACCGGGGACGGCTCGCCGACTGCCGCCGGCGGCTGAACGAGTGCCCGCTGGGCTCGGCGGCACTCGCCGGCACCTCCTTCCCGATCGACCGGGCCATGACGGCTGAGGCGTTGGATTTCGATCGCCCAGCGGCCAACTCGCTCGATGCCGTTTCCGACCGTGATTTCGCGCTTGAGTTCCTCGCCGCCGCCGCGATCGGGGCGATGCATCTCTCGCGCTTCGCCGAGGAGGTCGTGATCTGGTGCTCGGCACCGTTTCGCTTCGTCCGGCTGTCCGACGCCTTCACCACGGGCAGCTCGATCATGCCGCAGAAGCGCAACCCGGACGCCGCCGAGCTGATCCGGGCCAAGACCGGCCGGATCACCGGCGCGCTCGTCGCACTGCTGACCGTGATGAAGGGGCTGCCGCTCGCCTACGCCAAGGACATGCAGGAGGACAAGGAGCCGGTGTTCGACGCCGCGGCCGCCTGGGGGCTCGCGCTTGTGGCCCTGGCCGGGATGGTGCGCGACATGACCGCGGACACCGGGCGGATGCGCGGAGCAGCGGGCGATGGGTTCGCCATCGCGACAGACCTGGCCGATTGGCTCGTGCGGGTGCTCCGGCTGCCGTTCCGCGACGCTCACCACGTCACCGGGCGGCTGGTCGCGCTCGCCGAGGCGAAGGGTGTGGGGCTGGCGGATCTGCCGCTCGCCGTCATGCAGACGGTCGAGCCGCGCATCAACGGCGACGTTTTCAGCGTGCTCGACGTGGACGCGTCCGTGGCCTCGCGCATCAGCGAGGGCGGCACCGCGCCCGCCAACGTCCTGCAAGCCGCCCGCGCCTGGCTGGCGCGTCTCGCGTGAGGGCGGCATCCCTGCTGGTCGCGTTACTCATGCTTGCCGGTTGCGGCAAGAAGGGGCCGCCACAGCCGCCGGGGCCGCCAAGCGAGGTCATCTACCCGCGCACCTATCCGGCGCGATAGTGCTACGCCCGGCGCGACCGCACGGGGAGGCTCGCCAGCCCGCCAGGGTGTTGTTGTAGCGCCGGACGGGGCGGGCCGGCGATCGCGATGGCGGCGGCTTTCCGCGCCAGCGCCGATAGCAACATCTCGCCTTCCAACCGGGCGAGCACTTGGCCCAGGCCTTTGTGGATACCGACGCCGAAGCCGCGATTTGCCGACCCTGGGTTCTCCCGATATAAACACGGCTTGGCCTTGAGCCCGCGCGGACCGCTAGACTAGGAGATCTACTCGCACGACGACCGGTCCAAAGTCGAGCGCTTTCCTTCGCTACCTTCGTGTTCCGCCCGCTTCCGCGGTTGAGATCACCCTTTCGTATCGTCTAAGGTCCGGCCCGTTCACGGGACAGGCCCTGTCGAAGCACTATGGACGGCGATGATCGCCATCACGAGCTTACGCCTGCTCAAGGGGCGATTTGGTTCGCACGGAAGCTCCGTCCCCACAGCAGAGCTTACCGGATCGGGGAATACCTCGAAATCCACGGCGCGCTTTCAACCGATATCTTCGAGGACGCCGTATGCCGGCTGCTTGAGGACCACGACACTCTTCGCCTGGCGTTTTCCGAAGATGAACACGGCCCACAGCAGCGCGTCGCAAGCGTATCGGGTTCGCCGCTGCTGCAAGTGGATCTCTCCCCGGAGCCCGACCCGCTTGCCGCCGCACACGCGTGGATGGAGGCTGAGTTCGGTAGGGCCTTCGATGCGGCGAACGGCCGCTTGTTCGCGTTCGCCCTCATACGCATCGGGCCGGCGCGCTTCGTTTTTTACCATTCCTATGACCACCTGATCGCCGACGGCGTGTCTGGCTGCATCGTTGTCCGTGAAATTGCCAGAATGTACACCGCGCTCGCCACCGGCGAGGCGGTCGGCCGCGCGGCGCCGCCCAGGTTCGGCGGCCTTGCAACGCTTCTCGACGAAGCCGGTCGATACGCCCGATCCGCTCGTGTCGGCGCTGACCGGCAGTTCTGGCACGCGTACTTGGCGAACTGGTCGGGACCGTTGCGACTTGCCGGCCGGAGCGCGCAGCCGGCGGATCGCTACGCCACTCAGTCGATCGACATTGCGAAACCGTTTCGTACACGGCTTTGCGGGGTTGCGAAGTCGTCTGGTGTCTCGTTCCCGCAGCTCATGATCGCCATCGTCGCGATCTGGCTTCACCAGCTCACCGGGGTCGACGACCTCGTCCTGGCCGTCCCGGTCAGCGGCCGGACCAGTCGGACCCGCGGCCTCGCCGCCATGCAAAGCAACGTGCTGCCGCTACGCCTCAAGCCGCGCGCAGGCGCAACCGTCATCGACTTGGCGAAAAGCGTCGCGCGACAGCAAAGGACGCTGCTTCGGCACCATCTCTACCGGGGAGAGCGCCTGACGCGCGAGATCCTGGGGAGCGCCCACCCCGGGTCGCTCGGGCCGGTGGTGAACGTCATGGCGCTGGATTACGACATCTGCTTCGCGGGGCATTGCTGCACGGCGCGCAACATCTCCATCGGGCCTGTCGACGACATGTCGGTTGCGGTTTATGACCGTAACGACCGCGCCGGCTGCAGGATCGACCTGAACGCGCATCCCTTGCTCTACGACCACGCACGCCACACCGACCTACGCGAACGATTGCAACGGGTAGTTGGGACTGTGATCGCGGGTTCCGACCTGCCGCTTGGTCAGCACGAACGAGCCGAGACAGCGTGGACGCCCGCTCCCGAGGCTTGGAGCGGCGCCGCGCGCGCCGTCGAGGGCGGAACGTTCTCGGAGCTATTCGAGCGGCGGGTCGAGCGCACGCCCGATGCGCCCGCGATCGTCACCGACGAGGAGACCTTAAGCTACGCGGAACTTGGCAGCCGGGTGCGTGCGCTGGCCCGGCGGCTCGCCGCTGCGGGGGTCGGGCCGGAGAGCGTGGTGGCGATTGTGCTGCCGCAGTCGCCAATGATGGTGCAGGCGGTTCTGGCCGTAATGGGGGCGGGGGGCTCCTGTCTGCCGATCGATCCGGCGTATCCGGTCGAGCGCATATCGTTCATGATCGATGACGCGCGCCCCCGTCTTGTCGTGACGAACCCCGGCGCCACAGCGCGCGTTCCGCCGAACGCCCGAATTCTGTGTCTCGGCAGCGCGGCGTTTGACACGGACCCTAGCCTCCTTTCCTCGCTCGGTCCGGGGCGCGATCGCGACCGCGCGGCGCCGGACGACGCGGCGTACATCATCTACACGTCGGGGAGCACCGGCCGGCCGAAGGGCGTAATCGTGACGCAACGGGGCATTCCGAATTTGGCGGAATGCCAGACCGCGCATCTGGGGATCGGTCCGAACTCGCGTGTGCTCCAGTTCGCGTCGGTCAGTTTTGACGTGTTGTTCAAGGAGCTGTTGATGGCGTTCGCGTCGGGCGCGGCGCTGGTCGTTCCAAAATCGGACCAAAGATTCGGGCAAGCCCTGGCGGACACGCTCCTCCGGCACCGCGTCACCCACGCCCTCATTCCGCCGGCAGCGCTGGCCGGCCTGCCGCGAGAGGCGGCGCTCGCCGATTTGCAGACGCTGCTGGTCGGCGTGGAGCCCTGTCCGAAAGAGCTGGTCGCGCATTGGTCTCGAAACCGCCGAATGTTCAACAGCTACGGCCCCGCGGAAGCCACGATCACCTCGACGTTCAGCGATCAGCTGGGCAGCGACGGCGCCTCGCCGATCGGGCGGCCGGTCTGGAACACCCGCGTCCACCTCCTCGACAGCCTGCTTCGTCCGGTTCCGGTCGGCGTCGTCGGCGAGGTCTACCTCGCCGGAGCCGGCCTGGCGCGGGGATATCTCGCGCGACCGGCGCTAACCGCGGAGCGCTTCGTCGCGTACCCGTTCGGCGATCCCGGGAGTCGCATGTACCGGACCGGTGATCTTGCGAGGTGGCGAGCGGATGGGCAGCTCGACTACGTAAGTCGCGCCGACGATCAGCTGAAGGTTCGCGGGTTCCGGATCGAGCCGCGCGAGATCGAATGTCTGCTGACAAGGACGGCGGGCGTCGCTCAGGCCCGGGTCATCGCGCGCGCCAGCGCATCCGGCCACAAGCAGCTCGTCGGCTACGTCGTGCCAGAACCAGGGATGCCGGTGGAGCCGTCCGGACTGCGGCAAGCGCTTCGCGACAGCGTGCCGGAGTACATGGTGCCCGCCGCCATCGTGGTCACTGACAAGCTGCCCCTGACGATGACCGGCAAGCTCGACCGTCAAGCTCTGCCCGCGCCTGATCTTGCCGTCGGCGGAGCGCGCGACCCGCGGCCCGCTTCGGCGACCATCCGACGCTCCGCAACGTCGCAGGAGGCCAAGCTGGCGCTGCTGTTCGAAGAAGTGCTGGGCGTGAGCGGCATCGGGCTGCATCAAAGTTTTTTCGACCTAGGCGGCGACTCGCTGTTGGCGACCCTGCTGATGGTTCGGATCAAATCCAGCTTCGGGCTGGACATCGCGATCAGCACGGTGTTCGACGCTCCCACTGTGGAGACGCTAGCGAGCCGGTTGTCGGAACCGACGGAGCGCGCGCCAGCTCCGCCCCGGTCGCCGATCGCCCCGCTGCTGCCGTTACGGAAGGGCGGCCCGCGCAAGCCGCTGTTCTGCATTCACCCGGGTCCCGGCCTGGGATGGGCCTACGCGGGGCTGCTTCGCTTCCTCCCCGCAGACCTTCCGCTCTACCTCGTGCAGGCGCGCGGGCTTGATGGGGTGGAGCCACTCCCAACCAGCATGGAGGAGATGGTCGCGGACTACGTGACACAGGTGCGAAGCGTCCAACCGGCAGGACCGTACCATTTGCTCGGCTGGTCATCGGGCGGCACGCTGGCTCATGCGATGGCGGTGCGTCTGCAGCGCCAGCATGAGACTGTGTCGCTGGTCGTTTCGCTAGACGGATACCCGCCGGGCCCATTCTATGCCGGGGTGAATGCGCCGGACATCGTTCCCGAGCGCGAGCGATTCGCGTTGCGCGGTTTGATGGAGGCATACCTCAGGGCCGGCGCTTCGGAGCACGTCGAAGCCGCCGCTATCCTCGGCGAAGAGAGGATCTCCGCCATGCTCGCCGTTCATCGAAACACCGGGCGCCTGCTGACCGCGGCGAGGCAGGGCCGCTTCGAAGGCGATCTCCTGTTGTTCACCTGCCTTGAAGGCGATGGCGACATCCGGATGCCGGACGTAGCAAGTTGGCAACCCTATGTCGGTGGGACGGTCGACGTCATCGCCGTTCCCGGCAATCACGGGCAGATGCTGCTTTCCCAAGCCGCCGCGCTGATTGGCAACGCGGTGACCGAGCGGCTGGACCCGGTCCGCCGAGATGTCGAGGCAGAGTCCGCGGCGGATTCCTCGACCAGCAATCCGTTCGAGGACCCCGAGGGCTGCTTCCATGTCTTGCGCAATCTCGCCGGGCAGCATTCGTTTTGGCCGACATTCGCGGCCGTTCCGGCCGGCTGGCGGATCGCGTTTGGCCCTGGCGATCGCGCCGCTTGCGACAGCTATCTCAACTCCAACTGGACCGATCCTCGGCCTCCGGACCCGTCGGGCACGCCATCGGAGAAGGTTCGCGCACCCGCCGCGTCCGGCGCTCCGGAGGCAATCGCCCCTCGCGGCGGCCGATTGTTGACGGACGACTCCTCGCCACCACAGGAGCGACTGTCGATACTGATGACGAATGTCGTGATGTCGGGCCGTACGGGAACCGAAATCATGGCGGCGGAGTTGGCGCTGGCCTTGCGCGCACGGGGCCATCGGGTCGCGATCTACACTCCTGACCGCGGCCCGTCAGCGATGGAGGTGATGGCGCGCGGCGTACCGGTAACAGATCGGATCGAGCAGCTCGGCTTCACGCCCGACATCATTCACGGCCATCACAACGTTCCATTGGCAATCGCCCTGATACGCTTCGCGGAAACGCCGGCGATCTTCGTCTGCCACGACACCTCGCTCGCTTTCGACGATCCGATCGTTTGCGATCGCGTCGCGGCCTATGTCGGGATCGACGCGGCCTGCGTCGAGCGTCTCGTGGCCGCGGGCGCCGACGAGGGCCGCGTTCTCAGCATCCCGAACGGGATCGACTTGTCGCGCTTCCGGCTGCGCGAGCGCTGGGCGGAGCGCCCGCGCACGGCGCTCGCGATCACCAAGGCGGTTGCGCCATACATCGAACAGGTCCGCGAGGCGTGTGCGCTGGAGGGCATCGAACTTGACGCGGTTGGTCCCGGCGTTGGCCGGACCGTCGACAACCTGCCGGAACTATGCGGCTCGGCCGACATCGTGTTCGCCATGTCGCGAAGCGCGATGGAAGCCGCCGCGACGGGTGCGGCCGTCATAATTTGCGACGAACGCGGCTTCGGCGGCCTGCTCCTGCCGGAGGAGGCGGAGCAATGGCCGGATACTCGCCTGTCGCGGCGCATCTTGGAAACGTCCGTCACCGTGACCATGCTCCGCGAAGCCATTGCCCGCTATCGAAGGGACGATGTGATCCGCTTCGCGCATCTGTTGCGCGAGCGGCTTTCTCTGGACGGGATCGTTAGCCGATACGAGCGGCTGTATCGGGAGGTGATTCGCGAACGGAAGGCGGCTCGGCGCGCGCACGTCAAGGACGACGGGATCGTGGCGGCGTTCGTTGCGTCGCTGTTGCCCAAGGTCGGCGGATACGCGGAGCTGGAACGGCGCGCGGAAGCAGCGGAGCGTCGTCGGGGCGATCTCGACGACTGGCTCACCTTGCACACGGCGCACAACACCGATGCGTCGGAGGTCACGTTCTCTCAACACGGCCATGGCCGATTTCTGCTGGACGCGGGCTGGCATCAGGCGGAGGACTGGGGCGTGTGGTCTCGCGACCACGTGGCGCAGCTGCGCCTGCCCGCGGCCGTCATCGCGCAATGGGGCGGAAATTTGCTGCTGCGATGCCACTACTACTTTCCCCCGTCTGGTTCTGAGGACGAGGTGCGCGAGGTAGGAGTGCTCGTGAACGGGCGGAAGCTTGCCCGTTGGCGGTTCATAGGCGCTGACTGCGCTTGCATGAAAATGAACCGCAGGCAACTTCACGTTCCGGCGTCCATGACCGCGAACCGCGGATATATCCAAATCGCGTTTCAACTCAACGAGGTATGGTCGCCGCTGAACGCGGGCGAGAGCGCTGATCCGCGCTATTTGGGCATCGGTCTCGTCTCGGTCGGCGCCGGCCCTGGAGCCGGTCCGGAAACCGTGGCGGGAGCATTGACCGAGGCCATCGGATAGTCGGGCCGCTCCGCATCGCGCCTCACGGTCTGGGCTAACGGATCAGCAGCCAGCGACCGTCGGTCACCTTCACCATCACCCGTGCGCGGTCGTCGAAGCCGTTGTGGTTCGTGGGAGACATGTCGGCGACCCCTTGGGTCAGCACAACCTCGTGCAGCCCTTGGAGGGCGTCGCGCAAGGCTGAACGGAACGCCGACGTGCCTGGCTCGCCCTTGGCGAGGGCCGCCGGAATGGCCGCCTGGAGCAGGATGCTCGCGTCATACAGATGCGCGCCGAACGTCGCCATCGAGCCCGCGCCGTATTTTGCTTCGTAGTCGTGTTGATAGCGGAGGGCGACCGGCTTGATCGGGTTGTCGTCAGCCAGCTGCGATCCGACCAGGACCGGCCCCGCCGGCAGGATGGTTCCTTCGACGTCCTTGCCGCCCACGCGGAGGAAGTCGGCGTTGGCGACCCCGTGCGTTTGATAGATCGGGCCGGCAAAGCCCCGCTCCTTCAGCGCGCGCTCGGGCAGCACGGCCGGCGTGCCGGCGGCCGCGATCAGCACCGCGCCCGGCTTGCTCGCCACCATCCTGAGCGCCTGCCCGGTGACGGACGTATCGGCCCGGGCGTAGCGCTCGGTGTCAACGAGCTTGATGCCCTTCGCCTCCAGGGCGCGGGTGGCTTCCGTGAGCCAGCCGTCGCCGTAGGAATCGTTGAAGCCGATGAAGGCGACCGTCTTGACGCCGTTGCGTGCCATGTGGTCGGCGACGGCGTCGGCCATCAGGCTGTCATTCTGCGGCGTCTTGAACACCCAGGCACGGGCGCCGCCGGGCGGGTCGATGATCTTGACGGAGGCGGCGAGCGAAATTTCCGGAACCTGCTTCTCGGCGACGACGTCGATCATCGCCAACGAGGCGGGCGTGATCGAGGGGCCGATGACCACGTCCACGTGGTCAGCGTCGATCAGCTTGCGGGTGTTGGCGACGGCGCGGGTCGGGTCGCCGGAATCATCGAGCATCGTGTACTCGACGGCGCGGCCGCCGATGGTGGTCGGCAGGAGGGCGACGGTGTTGCGCTGCGGGATGCCAAGCGACGCGGCGGGGCCGGTCTCCGCGAGGGTGAGGCCGACGCGAACCGGTTCGGCGGCCTGGGCGCGCGGGGCGGCGGCGAACACGGCCGACAGGGCGGCCCAAGCCAGGGACCGCGGAGCGCGGATCATTTCGGTTCCTCCCGGAAACGCGGCCGGGTGTATGGTGGCGTTCTGAACCCTGTCAAGAAGGCCCATGCAGCGGCTGACCACGGCGGAAGCGACGATCGAGAGCCTGATCCGGCACGGGGTCGATACGCTCTACACACTACCCGGCGTGCACAACGATCCCCTGCTGGACGCGGCGGTGCGAGCGGGGGAGCGGTTCCGCGTACTCCATGCCCGGCACGAGCAAACGGCGGGCTACATGGCGCTCGGCGCGGCACTCGTCACCGGCCGCCCGCAGGCGTTCGCGGTGGTGCCCGGGCCGGGGGTGCTCAACGCCGGGGCCGCGCTGCTCACCGCGTGGGGCATGAACGCGCCCGTGCTGGCGATTGCCGGGCAGGTGCCCTCGTTCGCCATCGACGGGGGGCACGGCCATCTTCATGAATTGCCCGACCAGCTCGGGCTCCTGGGGCACCTGACCAAGCACGCGGCCCGGATTCGCGCACCTCACGAGGCGCCCGGCGCGGTTGCCAGCGCCGTTCGCGCCGCGTGCGGCGGGCGTCCCCGGC
>CAXUIE010000068.1:0-12750 GCA_964250825.1 uncultured Acidisphaera sp.
GTCGGTCTCCATCAGCAGCTGCACCACGGCCTCGGCCACGCCGCGCAGAAAGTCGGTAGTAACCGAACCAAAAATGCAGTTCGGCCCAGTAAAAACGCGCAATTGGCTGGTCGGTGGCGCACGGCCGCCGTTTCCGACCCGCGTGGGCGGTTCGGCGTATGCTTCGGCAAGCCTGTGCGCGCCCGCTCAGCCGACGTGAGCCGCGGCGAGGGTCCTGATCCGTGCCGCGTCGTCGGATGTGACGGGCGTGTAGACCAGCATGGCAAGGTCCGCCCGGCCGTCGACCGCGAACGCCGAGAACTCGAGCGCGATCTCGCCGACTTCGGGGTGGGACAGGCGCCTCACGCCTTCGCAGGCGCTGTTGACCTCGCTCTCGCGCCACATTGTGGCGAAGTCGGGGCTCTTCGCGGACAACTCGTCCACCAGCGGCTGCACGGTCGCAGCCGCGGCGGCACGGGCGGCGTCGCCACGGAACATGCCAATAACGAAGCGCGCGACGCTCTCCCAGTTGGAGTTGACCGTGCGTGCCCGGGGATCGAGGAAGATCAGGCGGAGCACGTTGCGTTCCGCCGCCGGCAGCGCGCCGCCCGGCGGCTGATAGCGGACCTCCGGCGGCCGGCCGACCGCAAGCAGGAACAGGTGCTCGCGCTCCGCCGCGTTCAGCATCAAGGCCTCGGCCAGCCGGTCAAGCGCGTGGATGGAGGGCGGACCGCCGCGCCCTTGCTCCAGCCAACTGTACCAGGTGGTGCTGATCCCGGCGCGCTGCGCCACCTCCTCGCGCCGGAGACCAGGGGTGCGTCGCTGGCCGCCGGCATAGCCCAGAGCTGCCGGATCAAGCCGGATGCGCCGTTCGCGGAGATACGTCCCGAGCGAGCCGTTGGCAGGCATAAGGGACGATCCTGTTATATTTCATACCTGGATAAGCTCTCAACTTTACACCACTCCGCGCATCGCAACAGTGGAAGGCGAACGATCAGGAGGCCTGCGATGCGCGTGTTCGTGACGGGCGCCACCGGCTGGGTGGGCAGCGTGGTGGTGGACGAATTGCTGGGTGCCGGCCATCAGGTGCTCGGCCTCTCTCGCTCGGAGGAAAAGGCGACCGCGCTCGCCGGAAAGGGCGCGGAGGTGCTGCGTGGCACGCTCGACGACCTCGACCTACTCGCCTCGGCGGCCGGCAACGCCGACGCCGTGGTCCACCTCGCCTTCAACCACGATTTCTCGAAGTATGCCGAGAACAGCGAGCAGGCCCGGCGCGCGATCGAGGCGATGGGCGAGGCGATGGTCGGGACGGACAAGCCGATTCTCGTCACCACAGGGTTGGCGTCGCTCGCCCCCGGCCGGGTCGCGACGGAGGCGGACGTGCCGCCGCTCTCCGATCCTAACTATCCCAGGAGGAGCGAGGCGGCAGCGGCGGCGCTCGCCGAGCGTGGCGTACGGGTCGGTGTGATCCGGCTCGCCACCACGGTGCACGGGATCGGCGACCCCGCTTTTATGGCGATGCTGGCGAGGCTCGCGCGCGAGAGATGCTGGCGAGGCTCGCGCGCGAGAAGGGTGTGTCGGCCTATATCGGCGACGGCGCCAACCGCTTGCCTGCGGTGCACGTGTCGGACGCGGGGCGGCTCTATCGCTTGGCGCTGGAAGCGGGCGTTCCGGCCCGCGCTTACCATGCAAATGCGGAGGAGGGCGTTGCCCTCCGTGCGATCGCCGAGGCGATCGGACGCGCGCTTGACCTGCCCGTCGAGTCGCGCCCACGCGAGCATTTCGGCTGGCTCGCCGGTTTCGTCGGGGCCGACTCACCCGTGTCGAGCGCGCGCACGCGTGCGCTTACCGGCTGGACGCCTACCGGGCCGACCCTGCTCGCCGACCTCACCCAGCTGGCCTATTTTGGCGGGTGAGTTCAAACGTGGGCTGCGTTCCGGTCACGTACGCCTTAAATCGAAGGGCTTCAAACCATACCGACTGTGGTCATAGTTCCACTGGAGTATACCCTACCGAGGCGCCGGGATTGTACGCCGCAGCCCGTCTCGTTAGGGTCTGTTTAGGGCACTTGAGACATCTCCGACAGTGGGTCTAGACTTTAGCGAGACAGATTCCCTCCCCTTCTCCTGCCCGGTCCCGCATGTCCCTGTATGGCTACGCCCGCGTGTCCACCCTTGAGCAAGACCTCACCTTGCAGCGTGACGCACTGAAGGCGGCGGGATGCGACGTGATCCGTGCGGAGAAAGCGAGCGGCACAAGGCGCGACGGCCGTACGGAGCTGCAGGTGCTGCTCGACTTCCTTCGCTCAGGCGACGCCCTGGTCGTGAACCGCATCGACCGCTTGGCGCGGTCGCTGAAAGATCTGCAGGACATCGTCCACGAGCTGAAGCAAAAGGGTGTGGCGTTACGCGCGACCGAGCAACCAATCGACACCGGGACCGCAGCGGGCAAGGCGTTTCTTGACATGCTCGGCGTGTTTGCGGAGTTCGAGACCAATCTCCGGCGTGAGCGCCAGATGGAGGGTATTGAGGCCGCCAAAGCCCGTGGTGTCTACAAGGGCCGCAAGCCGAAGGTCGATCCAACGATCGTCCACCAACTCATGAGCGAGGAGAAACTTGGTCCCGCTGCTATTGCGCGACGGCTCGGGATTGGGCGTGCAAGCGTCTATCGAGCACTCGGGAAACGGGCTGCCGCGTCACGCAAAAAGGTGTACTGACCACCTCTGCGACAGGATGGAAGGGTTCGTGTCGGGCCGGCCGCCGATCCGGCCAGCAACATGGGCCGATGATCAATGCGGACAACGTGCAGCTGGTCGATGCGGCCATCGCGCAGGGTGCCAAGGCGGTCGTGAGAGGCGGCTGTGGAGGAAACTATAGTCGTTCCGCTTACAGGCGTTCCTTCGGCAGGGACTAACTAAGCCTGCCCAAATCAGAGCGAGGTCAGGCGTTGCTTCAGGCGATCCCGAGCGAAGTCGAGAAACACGCGAACCTTCGACGCAAGCGGTCCGCCCGCGTGCAGCAAATGAATCGGCAGCGGCTCGACCTCGAACCTCTCCAACACGATCCTAAGTAATCCTTTCCGAACGGCGTCGGCACACTGATAATGAAGCACGCGGGTGATGCCGACGCCCTCCGTTGCGGCGCTCACGGCGGCTTCCGCCGTGTTGACCGAGAGGCGCGGGACCACCAGCACCTCCGTCATGCCCTTGCCGCCGACCGACCGGAATGGCCACGCAGAGATCGGGGACAGCACCTCGAAATTGACACATGGCAGGCTCGATACGTCCCGGGGCTGAAGCGGCTCTCCATATGTCGCGAGCAGCTTCGGGCTTGCACATAAGACCGTCCGCATCATTCCCACACGGGTCGCAATCATGGCGCTGTTCGGCAGCTGCCCGATCCGCACGGCGACATCCATGTGGTCCTCGACAATCTGGAGATTGCGGTCCGAGAACAGCAGCCGGACATTGATCTCCGGGAACGAGGCGAGAAACGCTGTGACGGTCGGCAGTACATGCAGGAGCCCGAAAAGCACCGGCGCGGTCAGCAGCAGTTCTCCTCGTGGCGCGTGGAACTCTCCGGCGGCGATCCGCTCCGTCTCGTCGATCTCGTCCAGGATGCGCCGCGCCGAGGCTAGGTAGCGCGCCCCCGCGTCCGTGAGCGCCACCCGACGTGTCGTGCGGATCAGCAGCCGGGTCCCGAGATGCTTCTCCAGTTCGTTCACCTTGCGGCTGACCGTCGCCAGCGGCACGCGGCGATGTCGGCTGGCTGCCGAGAAACTGCCGGTGTCGACCACGCTGAGCAGCATCGACATGGCTTCGAGACGATCCAGCATTATCCTACCAGATGAGAACCATGTTCCCAGATATACAGAATTATCTGTAAATTCGGGAGAGATTACCTCGTGCGCAGCGGCGGCCACTGGGCCGGCTGCGCAAGGAGAAGCAAACCATGTCCCGTCTCGCTATTCCGACCCGCGACGAAGTCCCGGATGCCTCGCGGTCGATCCTCGACGCCGTGCAGAAGCAGCTTGGCGTCGTGCCGAACATGTTCCGCCTGATCGCGCAGAGCCCAGCCGCGCTCCAAGGGTTCACCGCCAATAACGGCGCGCTCGGCAAGACCCTGGACGTCAAGACGCGCGAGCGGATCGCGCTCGCCGTGGCGCAGGTCAACGGCTGCGACTATTGCCTTTCGGCGCACAGCTATCTCGGCTTGAACCTCGCCAAGATCACGCCTGAGGAAGTCGCTCTCAACCGCAGGGGCGCGTCGGGCGACGCGAAGGCCGATGCCGCCGTGCGCTTCGCCGCCAAGATCGTGCAGGAGCGCGGGCATGTCAGCGCGGCGGACATCCAGGCGGTTCGCGACGCGGGCTTCACCGACGCCCAGGTCGTGGAGATCGTTGCCGTCACCGCCGAGAATGTGTTCACCAACCTGCTGAACGTCGTCGCCGACACCGACATCGACTTTCCCGTCGTGCACGCCCGCGACGCCGCCTGACCTGGAGCGGGCCGGCGGCCTGTCGGCCGGCCCGATCGCCCAACGGAGAGCGCCATGCCCTTTGGATTTCTCGATATTGCGGCGACCCCGAGCGTGCGGGCTGTGCAGGCCAGGATGGCCGGCGATCGCATGTGGCAGGATTTCCAGGGAGACCGCGCGTTCGATCGCTTCACCGATGACGAGGCCGCCTTCATCGCCGCCCGCGACAGTTTTTACATGGCGACTGTCTCCGAGACCGGCTGGCCATATACAGCATCGCGGCGGCGCCCGCGGCTTTCTCAAGCTGCTTGACGAACGCACGCTGGCCTTCGCCGACTATCGTGGCAACCGGCAATATATCACCACCGGGAATCTGGCGACCGACGACCGCGCCTGCCTGTTTTTGATGGATTATCCCAACCGGGCGCGGCTGAAGATCTACGCTCGCGTCGAAACTCTGGCGCTGGACGACGACCCGGCGTTGACCGAACGGGTCATCGTTCCCGGATACCGGGCAAGATCCGAGCGGATCTTCCGCGTCCGGCTGGCCGCGTTCGACTGGAACTGCCGGCAGCACATCACGCCGCGCTTTGCCGAGCACGAGATCGCCGACGCGACCGGCCCGTTGCGCGACCGCCTGACCCGGCTCGAGGCGGAGAACGCCGAGCTGCGCGCCCTTTGCCGCCCACACGGAGAAGCGTCATGAACATCGAGCGCCGGCCCGTCCCGCCGTTCACGCCGCAGACGGCCGCTGAGAAAGTCCGTTTAGCCGAGGACGGCTGGAACTCGCGCGACCCGGCAAAGGTTTCGCTCGCCTATTCCGTCGACAGCGCCTGGCGCAACCGCGCCGAGTTCCTGCAAGGCCGTGAGGCCATCGTGGCGTTCCTGACCCGCAAGTGGCAGCGCGAACTCGACTACCGGCTCATCAAGGAGCTGTGGTGCTTTTATGAGAACCGCATTGCCGTCCGTTTCGCTTATGAGTGGCATGACGACAGCGGCAACTGGTTCCGTTCGTATGGCAATGAGAACTGGGAATTCGACGGGGACGGGCTGATGCGCCGCCGTCTCGCCTCCATTAACGACCTACTGATCCGCGACAGCGATCGCAAATGCCATTGGCCACTCGGCCGACGTCCGGATGACCACCCTTCGCTGAGCGATCTTGGATTTTAGACGGAGATGAAAGTCGCAGAGATATACGCCATTCGGCTGGTCTCGCCTCGCGTGGTGTCCGCTTCTGGATAAAGGCTGCTTGACGGCCCAACTTGGGTCGGGAGCGGCCCCGCGCTTCGGGGGGAGTGCGGCTGGTCTGCTTCCGAGCGACCGCGATGGATGACGGTCATCATCGCTGTTGGAGCAAGGTGGCGACGCTGTTTGAAAGTCAGTCACCTTGATCGGCGTCGAAGCTAGAGTGCGGCGGCCGTCAAACGGTCCCGTAGACGCGGAACGACGAAATCGACGAACGCGCGTAGCTTGAGCGGCAAACGTTTGTGCTTGTCGTAGACCAGATGCACCGGACGGGGGGTGGGTTCGGAGGCCTCGAGCAGCAGCCGCAGCAGGTCGTCGTGCACATGGCTGGCGACCTGGTAGGACAAGGCCCTGACCACCCCCGCGCCTTTCACGCCCGCATCGATCGCCGCGTCGATGGTGTTGACGCTGAGGCGCGATCTGAGAGGTATGGCGAGCTCGTTCCCGTCTGACCAGTAACGCCAGATGGTGGGGGCCGACACGCTCTCGAACGAGATTACGTCGTGATCGGCGAGATCCTGCGGCACAGCCGGCGCCGCGCGCGAGGCCAGATATGTCGGGCTTGCGCACGTCACCCGGCGGACGGCACCCAGCCGCGTCGCGATCAGGCTGCTGTCGGGCAGGTTGCCGATCCGTAGGGCAACATCGACCTGATCGTCGACGAAGTGCGTCACTCGGTCGGTCAGCACGAGCTCGACGGACACCTCGGGAAACGCCTTCAGAAAAGCGATGACGACCGGCAGGACGTGCAGCCGGCCGAACATCGTTGGGGCGGTGACGACAAGATCGCCCTTGGGCGCGGTGTACTCGCCGGCGGCGGAGCGCTCGGCCTCGGTCAGCTGCTCCAGGATCGTTCTGGCCGACATGACGAAGGTCCGACCGGCGGGCGTCAGCTCCAGGCCTTTGGACGAGCGGATCAGAAGATCCGCTTTCAAGTGGCTTTCGAGTTCGGACACCTTGCGGCTCACCGTGGCGAGTGGCTGGCCAAGTTTACGGCTGGCCTTGGAGAGGCTGCCGCATTCCACGGCCGTAAGCATTACCTGCATCGCATCCAGACGATCCATTGGCCTTCCCAGACTGTGGAACGACATATTCCTAGCCTAGAGATCCTCGACTTTCCACAGAATGGGAGGTCACCTCTCAAACTCGACGGCTGCCTAGTCGATCTGAAAGGGCCGAAATCATCCTGGTCAAACAAGGCGGCCTTGGGTCGCAAATGTCCGGGGACCGAGTGATGGCCGTCCGCTTCGAGACCGTCGACGTCGACGGCCTGAAGGTATTCTACCGTTCGGCAGGCGAACCGGGCGCGCCGGTCGTGCTGTTGCTGCACGGCTTTCCCACGGCTAGCCATATGTTCCGCGACCTGATTCCGGAGCTGGCCGGCAAGTACCACGTCGTCGCACCGGACCTGCCCGGCTTCGGCATGACAGAGCAGCCGGCCCGCGACGTCTTCGAATACACCTTCTCCAACATCACCAAGGTGGTCAGCCGCTTCACCGAAGTGCTCGGCCTGAAACAGTTCGCCATCTACGTATTCGACTACGGCGCCCCGGTCGGCTTCCGTCTGGCACTGGCTCATCCTGACCGCATCAGCGCGATCGTCTCTCAGAACGGCAACACCTACCTGGAAGGCGTGTCCGAGGCCTTCGCCCCCGTCCAGGCCTACTGGAACGAGCCGACCCTGGCCAACCGTGACGCCTTGCGCGGCTTCCTGGCCCCGCAGACCACCCTCTTCCAATACACCCACGGCGTGAGCGACCCGGCGCTGGTGTCACCCGACGGCCGCAACCTCGACGACTTCTACCTGGCGCGCCCAGGCAGCGACGAGATCCAGCTGGACCTGCTCGGCGACTACAAGACCAACGTCGCCCTTTATGGCGACATCCAGGCCTATCTGCGGGACAAGCGGCCGCCGGTGCTGGCCATTTGGGGCAAGAACGATCCCTTCTTCGTCCCGCCGGGCGCCGAAGCTTTCAAGCGAGACGTCCCGGACGCCGAGGTCCGCTTCGTCGATAGTGGTCACTTCGCCCTAGAGACTCACGCCTGCGAGATCGGCGCGGCCATGCGCGACTTTCTAGCCAAGCATCTGCGCTGATCCCGGCCGCCACACGCCCGCCGAGGCGCCAGGCCAAACCTGTCCTTCAAGGCCGATGAGCGCGGGCCTTTTCTGACCGAGGCTGACCATGACCCCGACAGATGTCATTCGCGATTTCTACGACAAGCTTGCCACTGGCGACGCCCCTGGCGCCCTGGGCCTGATGGCCCCCGACATCCAGTGGACCACCATGTGGCACTACAAGGTCGAAGGCCGCGGCCCCGGCGCGGTCGCCGAGGGGCTGTTCAAGCCTTTGATGGCTGAGTGGACCGCTTTCTCGCTCGTGCCCACCGAGTTCATTGCCGAAGGCGAGACCGTGGTATCGCTCGGCGATTTCAGAGGCGTCCACGGCGTCACTGGAAAGACCTCCGAAGCGCGCTACGCCCACGTCTGGACCGTCAGCGAAAGCAAGATCACCACCTTTCGCCAGTATATCGACACGCTGGCGGTCGCCCAGGCTCGCGTCTGATGGACCGCGTGGCCATCGTCACTGGCGCGAGCGGCGGCATGGCACGCGCGACTGCAATCCGCGCCGTGCCGCTCCTCAGCGCGAGTCGTCTGAGATGACACCGATCGTGAGCACCAAGGTCGACAATGCGCCTGACCAAAATTGGGGTCGATTGATGGCCGCCGCGCAGATGGGAGATGCCAAAGCGTATAGAATTCTACTTCCCGAACTCGCCTGCTGGCTACGCCGGTATTACGCGAGGCGTTTGCCACCAGCTTTGACCGAAGACGCGGTTCGGGACGTTCTGCTCGCGATACACGAGAAGCGGCATACCTACGACCCTGGGCATCCCTTAGAGCCCTGGCTGGCTGCAATTGCACGGTACAAATGGATCGACCGCCTGCGATCGCTGAGGTTCAATGCGGCCGAACCGCTCGACGAGAACATCGGGATACCGGACCACGGAGCTAGCGTCATCGCCGGCTCGACGGTTCAGCAACTCTTGGCTCAATTGAAACCGTGTCAAGCCGAGGCAATCCGCCTCGTGAAGCTCCAGGGCCTATAGCGTTAAAGAGGCGTCCCATGCGACGGGGCAATCGATTTTGCTTATGAAGGTGAATATCCACCGCGGCATCAAGCGCCTCGCTGACATCATTGATGCTACCGACGATGCGGACCGATTCCTTCTGCGATCATCTAGACCAGGAGCCGAGCCGGATTCGATCGCGCAACGTTGGGCGCAAAGTGCTCTTACCCTTGCCACACGCTTTTTTAAGCGGGCGATTTCCACCCGAAATCGGAATGTAATCTGCCATGACTAAGCTGCTCTTCATTCAAGCCTCCCCTCGCGGCGAGCAGTCCAAATCAATCCAGGTCGCCCAAACCTACCTCGACGCCCTAAAGTCGACAAACCCGGCGCTGGAAGTGGATGTGCTCCCGCTGTGGGAGATAGATCTACCGGCGTTCGACGGCGACAAGGCCGCCGCAAAGGTCAATGTGATGCTCGGCCAAAAACAGAGCACGGTGCAGAAGACTGCCTGGGACCAGGTCGTGGAGGTCGCATCCCGTTTCATCAGCGCAGACCGCTACCTATTCGCAGTGCCGATGTGGAACGGTACAATTCCATACCGGCTGAAGCACTACATCGACATCATCCACCAGCCCAGCATCCTATGGGGCTTGAAGCCTGATACCGGCTACTTCGGGCTGCTGGAGAACAAGCACGCCACACTGGTGCTAACTGCCGGCGCCTATGCCGAAAGCCGCCCGTCGCCTGCCTTCGGTGTCGACCACCAGTCCACCTACCTCAAGGCCTGGCTCAACCAGGCCGGCGTTATCGCGATCGATGAGGTGAGATTCCAGCCCACGCTCCTGACGCCAGATCCCCAGGGCGCGCTTGAGCAGGCCAAGCGGGCCGCGATGAACCTCGCCAGGATGCACGCTCGCATCTGACGTCATCGGAAGGAGGAGCGAGACGATGAACCCTCGTACGGTTGGAGCCGCGATCCTTGGTGCCGTGCTTGCAGGCTCCGCGGTAGCGGCAAGCCCGGTCCCCTCGACCACGGCGACGACCATGTATCACCGAACCCAAGTCGATGGCGTCGGAATCTTCTACCGGGAGGCGGGCCCCAAGGACGCGCCCACCATCGTGCTACTGCAAGGGTTCCCCTCGTCATCTCGGGGATACGCCATGCTGATCCCCATGCTGGCGACGCACTATCATGTCGTCGCACCGGATTTCCCCGGTTTCGGACAGAGCGACGCTCCTTTGCCGGCAGATTATACTTACACCTTCGACCATTTCGCTCAGACGGTGGACGGGCTGATCAACCAGCTCGCGATCGATAGCTACACGCTCTACCTGTTCGATTACGGGGCGCCGGTCGGTTATCGCCTCGTCCTGGCCCATCCCGAGCGGGTGCACGCGCTGATCATCCAGAACGGCAACGCCTACAAGGAGGGGCTTGGTCCGAAGTGGGCGCAGATCGCACAGTTCTGGGCCGATCCGAAGGCGCACCCGGAAGTCGTGGAAGCCTTCATGTCCTATGAGGCGACGAAGCAACGGCACCTCGCCGGCACGTCCCATCCGGACGCCTATGACCCGGAAAGCTGGAACGACGAATACGCCCATCTCTCGCGGCCCGGTCAGCGTGAGATCCAGGCGGCCCTGCTCTACGACTATCGCACGAACGTTGTAGCCTATCCCGCGTGGCAAGCGTGGCTGCGGGAGCACAAGCCGCCGACTTTGGTTGTCTGGGGCGCGAACGATCCGTCCTTCACGCCGCGGGTGCGACGGCCTACCGCGCCGATCTGCCGGATGCGGAGATTCATCTGCTGGATGCCGGCCACTTCGCCCTGGAAGAGAAGAACGACGAGATTGCCCGCCTCATCCTCGATTTCATGGCGCGCAACCCCGATCGCACGATGGACAGACGACGGTGAGCGGCGCGCTCGCGCAGCGTCGAACGGCCCGCGCCGGTGGCCGGCGGCTGCACCCCTGGCCGGTCAGGGTCATGCACTGGACCAATGCCACGGCGATGCTCGTCATGATCACCTCCGGATGGGGCATCTACGACGACGACGTGATCATACGCGGGCTGCACTTCTCGAAACACCTGCGTCTTGGCGACTGGGCAGCGTGGAGTCTGAACTGGCATTTCGCCGGCATGTGGCTGCTGGCGATCAACGGCCTGAGCTACCTGGCCTACGGCGTGCTGACCGGCCGGCTGCGCGAGCGGCTCCTTCCGATCCGCTTGCATGACGTCATCCGGACCGTGCTCGACACGCTCCGGTTCCGGATCGAACACAACGACCTCACGACCTACAATGCGGTTCAGAAGATTCTTTATATCGTCGTGATGCTGGCGGGCATCTCCCAGGTCGTGACCGGCCTGGCGATCTGGAAGCCGGTCCAGTTCTCAGGCCTAGTCTCGTTGCTGGGCGGCTTCCAGTGGGCAAGGTACATCCATTTCGCCGGGATGGCGGTGATCGTCGGTTTCCTGGTGGTGCACGTGCTGCTGTCGCTGCTGGTTCCGCAAACGCTGTGGGCCATGCTGACCGGCGGCCCACGCGTAGGGCCATCCGGTCACGACGCGCCGGAGGGAATGCGATGAACTCCCCCTTCCGGCCGCACAATCGGCCCGATCCCGCGATCTTGGACGATCACCGTCCGTTGCTGCGCTCGCTGGAGCGGCGCGGACTGATCCGTGGCGGCCTGTCGCTCGGCGCCCTCACCATGCTGACCGGGTGCGACGTGACGCGGCCCAAATCCGTCGAGGACGCCTTGCTGGCGATCTCCAGGTTGAACGACGGCGTGCAGGCGTGGCTGTTCGATCCGAACAAGCTTGCGCCAACCTACCCGGCGTCGATGGTTCTGAAGCCGCCCAAGTTCAACGCCTACTATGACGTGATGGACGTCAAGCCGGTGAATGGGGCGAACTGGCGCCTCGAACTCTCCGGCCTGATCGCCGACAAGCGGCCCTGGACGTTGCCGCAGATCAACGCCTTTCCGCAGCGCACGGAGATCATCAGGCATATCTGCGTCGAAGGCTGGGACTATATTGGGGAGTGGACGGGCGTATCCTTGCGCACCTTCCTCGAACGCGTGGGTGCGGACCTACGCGCCAAATACGTCGCGTTCCAGACGGCCGACGATTACCCGAGCAGCATCGACATGGCGACGGCGCTCCACCCGCAAACCCTGCTCGCGACCCAATACACCGACGAGATGCTGGCTGACCCGTTCGGCTACCCGCTGCGACTGCGGATGTCGACCAAGCTCGGCTACAAGAACCCGAAATGGATCACCGCGATCGAGGTGACCAACACCTACCCGGGCGGCTACTGGGAAAAGCAGGGCTTTCCCTGGTTCGCCGGCATATGAGCCCGCCTGTTCGCGCCGAAAACGGCGCTCCGCTTCGGCGGCGGACCGTGGGCGGGCACCGCCTGGTCGCTGCTGCCGCACTTCTCCTGCTTGCGGCACCAACAGCGTCCGCGCAGAGCCCGACTCCGGGTGGAATGCCCCCACCTCCCGGCATGAGCATGGCCACATCGGCGGCAATGCGCTTCCCTCAACCTGTCCGTGTCGGCGACCTGCTGGGGCGCGACGTGATCCAGCCGGTCGAAGGACAGAACTTCCTGGGCACGATGCGACAGATTGTCCGCGATCCCGACGGCACGCTCGTCGCGGTCATCAACCTGGGCGGCTTCCTGGGTTTCGGGTCTCGGCCTGTGTCCGTGCCTGTGGACGCCCTGGTACTGCTGGGCCAGGTAGTCGAGGTTGACGCCTTCACCCCAGCTCAGCTGAGACAACTGCCGACCTATTCGCCCGGTATCGCCGCGGCGCTCTCACCTGACGCGATCATCAAGGTCGGTCTTGCCAAACCCTCCCACTGATCACCGCTGGCGACGGCCCGCTTTGAATGTCGGGTTCGCAACTCGAAGAAGGATGATGACCTGCGCCCCGACTTCCCTCCACTCAAAAGTGGAGTCCGCTGGTGCCGCCA